>JANOGZ010001174.1:0-15605 GCA_031406255.1 Pyrinomonadaceae bacterium
CCGCCGATGAGGCGGCCGAGATACTGGTCCGGGCGATCGCCGATCGCCCCGTCGATACGGAGTTGTTCTTCGTCGCGCTGCCATGAGGAGATCCGCACGAGCATGTTGATCGCCGGGATCTGCTCGGGATTACGCGCCAGCGCTTCGTTCAACAATTCGAGCAGCGTGCCTTCTTCGCGACCCGAAAGCGCCGGCTCCAGGACGCGCGTCAGCACGCGCACGGACGGCTCGATCTCGCCCTGTTTCAGGTAGAGGCGGGCCACTTCAAAGAGCAGCGTGTAGCTCGACGGGTCGAGGCCGATCAGCTCGTCGGCGGCGCGCTCGGCGGCCGGCGCATCGTCCGCTTCGAGGTGAGCGCGCACGAGCATCGCGCGCAACTCCGTATCGACGGGGCGATCGGCGATCGCCTGGACCAGTTTCTCGGCCGCTTCATCGGCGGTTCCGAGGGCCGCGTGGGCGGCGACAAAACCGCTCAGCGTCGTGTGATTATGTGGCTCGATAGTGAGCGCTTTGGTGTATGCTTCGAGAGCGCGCTCGTGATCGCCCCGGCTGGAGAGGCGGCCGGCCGCCTCGGTAAAGGCTTCAGCCGCCATGTCCCGGACGCCCTCGCGCAAGAAACTTTCGGCGAGCCGCAGGCGAATCTGTGTGTTGTTCGGATCGAGATCGGCAACGCGACGCAGCACATCGAGCGTCTCGCGCGTCTTTCCGGCGCGCGTGTAAGCGTCGGCGACCGTCAGATAGTGGGCGCGGGCTTCGGCCAGTAGTCCCTGCTGTTCGTAAAGCTTGGCGAGTTTGCTTGCGATATCAGGGTCGCCCGGATTAAGACGGGTGACCTTTTTGTACATCGCGATGGACTTCAGGGCAAAGCCCTGCTGCCGGTAGTGATCGGCGACGCGCGCGAAGCACGAGATGGCCTCCTCTTTCTGATCAACGCGCGAGTAGAGGTCGCCCAGCGTATTGAGCGCGGAGAAATCGCCCGCGTCCTGTTCCGCGATGCGGCGGTACTCTTGAATGGCTGCCGGTATCTTGCCCTGCGCGAGAAACTTCTCAGCGGCGCGCACGGCTTTTGCTTTATCGAATCCCATCAGGAACTGTCTGCGTCATCAAAATTGAAGTAGTGGCAACTTTCGTGGCGATGGGCGGCAGAAGTGGCTGCACCCGGCAGAAGACGTCTCGTCAAAGCTTGAACCCACTCGCCGGTGTCGGGCCAATTTGTACGCTAACATGCGCTCGCGGCCGAAGTCAACTGCATCCTCCGGCAGGCTTTAGACCTCTCGCGGCGCAACAATTTCCGGCCCTTCCGAGCGGCTCGCGGCCGGTCTCCCGAGCGACCGCCGAATGAAATGTGCGAGCACCGGGTCATCCTCCGGGAGAGCAGCGCGATTCGTTTAAATGCTGATGGCACACCGATCGTCCGGACCGCACGCAACGGCGGGGGAATGGCGCGCGCCGCGGGCGGCACGCGGCGCACGCGGCAAGTCATTCTTTGTCTCCCGAGTGGCGCCCGCTCTGACCATTACCGGGTTTCTCCTGTATGCGGTCTTTGCCCCGCATTCGATCGCCGGCGCATGGATCGGCCTCTCGCTCGCCGCGCTCGGCTGGATCATCCGCGCGCTGGCGACGAAAACTACAGGTCTCCCGTCCCGCACCGCGCTCGACCTTCCGCTGTGGCTCTTTTTCCTCTGGTCCGTCCTCTCTTCGCTGTTCTCCGCCGAGCCCCGCATCAGCCTGCTCAAGCTCGGGTCGGTCAGCGCCTTTCTCGTCTTTTACCTCACGCAGGAGGCCCTCCTCACGCGGCGCGCCCTGGCCGTAACGCTCGTCGCGCTGATGATCGCCTCGGGCGCCGCCGGTGCGCTGTGGAGCGCCGGCGAAGTGGTGCGCGGGCGCGGCATCATTATTGAAGCGATGGCGAGCGATAGTCCTTTTCGCATGGCCACGCCGCTGCAAACCGGCGATGCGATCTGGCGCGTGGGTAAACGCCGCGTCGCGTCCGTCGGGGAAATCGACGACGCGATCCGGCTGGCGCCCGTCGGTGAGCATCTGCCGGTGAGCGTGATCTCGCAGGGCGAGCATGTCGAATGGGCCGGGCCGGTCGTGACGCGGGAGATGAAAACCGCTCTCACACCTTCCGGCCTCAGCGGGTCACGACGCACGCATCGCTTTCGTGCTTCGGGCTGGACGCGCCATTACGTGACGTTCGCCGAAGTCTTGCAGATACTCGCGCAGCTCGCGCTCGGGCTGGCGCTCGCCGCCCTCCAGCGGAAGCACCTCGACGGCTGGAGACTACGCGCCGCGCTGGCGGCAACGGCCTGCGCCCTGCTGACCATCGGTATTGCGCTGACGGCGATGCGCACAGCGCTGGTGGCATTTGCCATCGGCGCCAGCGTCATCGCCTGGCGCGCCGTCGCGGCCGCCGCGGCGGGCGGTGCGCGGCGCACCCCGCGCGGTGTCGGCGTGGCGATCCCCCTCGCCGTTTTGCTGGCGCTCGCGCTCGGCGCGTTCAGCGTGTGGCAGACGCGCGCGCGTGGGGCGCTGCTGCTCCAGGACGCGAGCGCGATGATGCGCTGGAAGGTCGCGCGCGCCGCGCTCTGGCGAATTCCGCAACATCCGGTTTTCGGTCACGGCATGGATGCCGTCAATCTCCACTGGGATGAATGGGGCTTCCCCGGCACCGAACGGATTCACATGCACTCGACGCCCCTCCAGATCGCTTTCGATCGGGGACTCCCGGCGCTCATCCTCTGGCTGTGGATCATCGGCGGCTGCTGGCTGATCACGGCGCGCACCGAAAAAGCGTGGCGCGCTTCGGATATGGCCGGCGCGCATGGCCTGCTGCTCGGTGCGACGGGTGCGCTCGCTGGTTTCACGGCCAGCTCGCTCGTCAACTATAACTTCGGCGACGCCGAGGTCGCGCTCCTTTTATGGTGGCTGATGGGAGCGGTGGTCGCGATCGAGAAAGGCGGGCGGTAAGCGGCCAGCGGCCGAGAGCGGCGAAACGAAGGATTATGCTGCTCATCATTGTTGTCGATAGCGGTCTACAGAACGTCGGCGAAGTTCTTACGCGTCTTGGCGAACCACCAGTAGCCGAAGATAAAGAGCGCGAGCGCGAAGGCGGTAAAGTAGGCGAGTCCGGCCCAGTCGGGCGGCGCGCCTTCGAGCATGATTCGACGGTAGTTTCTGACGAGCGGCGTAAAAGGATTGAGGTTGATCAAAGCCCTGTAACGGTCGGGCACGAGCGTTTCCGGGTAGATGATCGGCGTCAGGTACATCCACGCGGTGAGCGCCAGCGAGAGTCCCTGCGAGGTATCGCGCAGGAAAACGCCGAGCGAGGCGACGAACCACGCCGCACCGAGCATCGCGATGAGTTGCGGCACGAGCAGCACGGGCAGCCAGAGCAGGGTGGCGTGCAACTCGCCCCGCAGCACCAGCGCGGCGAGCACCAGCGCAAGGGTTCCGAACATCTGTGTGGCGAGCGCCGAGAGAGCCTGCGCGACCGGCAGGGTTTCGAGCGGAAAGACGACGCGCTTGACGAGATTGGCGTGCGCGACGATGACGTTCGAGGAGAGCAGCAACGAGTCTTGAAACGCCGTCCACGGCAGCAGCCCGCAGAAAAGATAGAGGGCATAATCCCAGGTCGAGCCGCGCGCGCCGAACCGCGCGCCGAATATTTCGGCGAAGATGAAGGTGAAGATCGCGATCATCACGGCGGGCGTGACGACCGCCCACAACACGCCGAGCACGGAGCCGCGATAGCGCGCCGCCAACTCGCGCCGCGCCAGCGGAAGGATCAGATCGAAGCGCCGCGGCAACTCCCACAGCGGCCGCCATACGGCGCGCCGCGCTGTCTGCGTTGAGATCACGTCCGGTATTGTAACGGATCGTGAACGCGTGACAAGCCGAGCGGTTCGCGGCGGATCACGACACGTCACTGGCCACTTGTCACTCATCGCTGGTCTGAGATAGGGTTTACCGTCATGAGCGTGGCGCTGCGCGTCGAGGGCGTATCAAAGCAGTATCGTATCTATGACCGACCGGGAGATCGCCTGAAGGAGTCTCTCACCCGCGGTCGCCTCGTGCGTCATCGTCAATTCCGGGCGCTCTCCGACATCGACTTCGAGATCGAGGCGGGCACGACGACCGGCATCGTCGGCCCGAACGGATGCGGCAAATCGACCCTCCTGCAGATCATCGCGGGCACGCTTGAGCCGACGGCGGGCAGCGTCTGGCACACGGGACGAATCGCCGCCCTGCTCGAACTCGGCGCGGGCTTCAACACCGAGTTCACGGGACTCGAAAATGTCTTTATGAACGCCGCGCTGATGAATTTCTCGCGTCGCGAGACGGAAGCGCTGCTGCCCGCCATCGAGCGCTTCGCCGAGATCGGGCAGTTTATTCATCAGCCCGTCAAGACCTATTCGAGCGGAATGTACGTGCGGCTCGCGTTCGCCATCGCCACGGTCGCCGAGCCCGACATCTTCGTCATTGACGAAGCGCTGGCCGTCGGCGATGCGGTCTTTCAACACCGCTGTCTGCGGCGCATTAAAGAGATGCAGGAGCGCGGCGCGACGATCCTCTTCGTCTCGCATGATGCGGCCGCCATCCGCGCGCTGTGCGGTCGCGCGGTTCTCTTAAACGCCGGCCGGATGGTCGCCGACGGCAAGCCGATCGACGTGCTTAACCGCTACCAGCGTTTAATCATGGAGCGTGAGGAAGCCTATGAGGCGGAGCGGCCCGCCGCCACGGCGGCGACCGGCGAGGCGGAAGGCGCCGCCGCGGATGCGCCGCGCGCGGAGCTTCGCTACACTTACCGGCACGGCGACGGAAGCGCGGAGATCGTCAGCGCCGAGCTGCTCGACGCGACGGCGCGGCGAAGGGTTGAGGTCGTCGAAACGGGCGAGGCGCTCATCATGCGCGTGCGCGTGCTTTTTCATGCGGACGTGGATGAGCCGGTCATCGGTTTTCTGATCCGCAACCGCCACGGCATCCACACCTACGGCACAAACACGAAGGAGCAGCAGATCGCGCTCGGCATGCTCCGGCGCGGCGAGACGATCGAGGTCAGCTTTTCCTTCGAATGCTGGCTGGGCACAGATACCTACTCAGTCTCATTCGCCGTGCACAGCCGCGAAGGCATCAGCTACGACTGGCTCGACGGCGTGCTGTTCTTCCGCGTCGCGAGCCTCATGCTGCTCGAGGGCGTCGCAAATCTCAATGCCAGCGCGACGGCGCGGCGCGTGGGCGAACAATCCGCCATCCCGAACACGGAGAGGTCTGGTGCAGGCTATGGCTGACATTGAAGTCGAGAAGGCTCTGAGCGAGATTCGCGAGCGCGTGCGCGCGGCGGCGGCAGCCCAGGAAGCGCCGCACGCCGGCGGGCTCGCGCCGCGCCGCACGCCGGAGGACGCACCCGCGGCGGGCGACATCAGCGTCGCAACGGCAGCCACGGCCGGGCTCGCGCCGCTCGCGGAACCCGCCGCTGCCGCCCGCGCGCGCCTGCACGCAAATCTGGCCACGCTTGATCGGACGTGGAATAAACTGCCGCCGCTGATGAGCAACCGCCGGGGCTGGCTGGCCGCGCTCGAACTCTGGATCAAGCGCCAGATCAAACGCGCGACCCACTGGTACACATGGGAGCAGGTCAACTTTAACGCGGCCGTGCACCACGCGCTGCGCGACGTGTCGGCCGCGCTCTCAGCCTACGAGGGCCAGCTGGCGAGCTACGAGCAGCAGGTGACAGCATTGCGCGCCCAACTCGCGGCCCTCGAACCCGTCAGGGCGGAGATCAGAGCGGAAATGGACCCGCGCTTCGTGACGCTCGAGGATAAAATCAACTCCCGCGCCACGCAGCTGCAGGATCTGGCGATGACGCTCGGCGAGCGGCTGCGTCATGAACAGCGCGAGCGTATCGAGCACGTGCTCGATGAGCAGCGCGTCTGTTTCAGGCAGCTCGCCATCGAAACGAGCGAGACTGCCGTCTTCTTTGATCGCGGAAGACGCGACACCGCAGCGCAGCTGGAAGAACTGGCGCGCGGTCTCGCAGAACTGCACGGGGCGGTCGCGGCGCTCCTGCGCACCGAAGAGCAGCCGGGAGCGCACCCCCGTCATGGCGATGCGACGCGCACACATGGCGGCGGCGATGAGCGTGCGCCATAAAACCGCCGGCCGTATCGCTATTCTTCTAAGTGAGTTCGTCTCGATGTCATCTTCGTCAAAATCAGAACTGTACGCGCGCGCCGGGGTGACGGACGTGGCGGAGTTTTACCGCACCAAGTTCGTCTCCGATGAAGTGCTCGACGAGAGATATTTCGCTCCGCTCAACCGGTTCGACCTGCGCTTTGCGCGCACGATGTGGGTCTACGACAATGTGCGGCGCGGCTCATCCGTGCTCGATCTGGGCTGCGGCTCCGGGATGCTCGCGCTGCTCAAGCGCAAAGGCGTCACGCTCACCGGCGTGGACATCTCGATGGAGTGCGCGGCCGCCGCCCGCCGCAACGGCTACGACGCGACGCATCGCGCGCGGCTCACCGCGCTGCCCTTCGCTGAGGCGACCTTCGATTACGTCGTCAGTCTGGACGTGCTCGGTCATGTCGCCTTTGAAGAAAAGGACGCGGTGCTCGCTGAGATCAGCCGCGTGCTGCGCCCCGGCGGTGTCACGATGCACGGAATCGAATGTATCGACCGCGGCGCGCAGAAAGATTATCAGGAGATGAGCGCGGAAGAATTGCAACGCTTCGTCAGCGTTGACGGGCACGTCGGCCTCGAAGAAGAGGACGAGCATGGGGCTCGTTTCGGTCGTTTCTTCCCGCACGTCGCCTGGGAGCCGCGCTACGCGTTGTGTCTGAGCAGCGAGGAATTTCTCAAACAAGCTGATAGTTACGGCCTTCCCTTCGAGCGCGACTTTCTCGATTACCTGCGGAATCTCTCTTTCCGCGAGCGCCGCGCGTTCGATATGGCGATGGGCTATGTCTTCGGCAAAATCTCCGACCTCGGCCTGAAGCTGCCCGGAAGCGGACTCTACGTTTTCCTGAAAGCCTCGGATGCTCCGCTCGGCCCTTTTTATAATGAGCACCGCGACCGCCGCGATCTATTTACCGGCGGCCGTCTGAGCGAAGAGCTTGCTGCGGAAAAAGTTTGTCTCGACCGGGCGCGTGGCGAGACGTTCGACGACGGGTGGTACGAACCCGACGTGCTGCCGCCGGTGGCGCGCTGGATGAGAGAGCGCGCCCGCGTGAGCTTTCACGCCCGCACGCTTTCGACTCTGCGTCTCGATCTGATGACGCACATCCCGGAGCTTCGCGCGCGTCCGCTCGGTCTGGAATTTTTTCTCGACGGAGTGCGTCTCGCGGCGCTCTCGCTCTTTCGCTACGGATGGCTGGAGCTCGAGATCAGTGTTCCCGAAGAGCTCAACACCGAAACGGGTGAGACGACGAGACAGCACGAACTCGAGATTCGCGCCGATCGAACGTGGCAACCGCGCCCCGTCGGCGGGGCCAACCGCGACGATCGCGAATTATCCATCGCGGTGTGCAATATCCAGGTTTATTGAGGCCGGCGGTAAACGCGCGGAGGACGAAATCACAAACTCGACGGTCGACATAAAAACCGGAAGGGATGGCGCGGGCTGACTGCTTTTTCTCGCTTCCCTCTATCGGCTCAATCGTTTCAGCGCGCGAGCGGGTCCTCCTTTTCTCCGTGATGGCGATCCGAAACATTTTGATTTGCACCACGCAGGTGCCGTTCACCACCGGCGGCGCCGAAGCGCACGTCGCCGGTCTCCGTCAGGCATTTCTCGATGCCGGCTACAATGCGGAAATCGTCGCGCTTCCCTTCAAGTGGTACCCGCCGCAGGAGATCATGCGCGGCGCGCTGGCGTGGCGGATGCTCGATCTGAGCGAGGCCAACGGTAAATCGGTCGATCTCGTGATCGGCATGAAATTTCCCGCGTATCTCGTCGCGCACGCCAATAAGGTGCTGTGGATCATGCACCAGCACCGCGCGGCCTACAATCTGTGCGGCACGCCCTTCGATGACCTCTCGACCTATCCGGAAGGAGCGCGCGTGCGCGCCCTCATCCATCAGTGCGACGCGCGCTTCATCCCGGAAGCGCGTCGTGTCTTCGCCAACTCGAAGGCGGTGCAGGAACGCCTGCGCCGTTATAACCGGATCGAGAGCGAGCCGCTCTACCATCCGCCGCCGCGCGCCGCGCATCTCCGCAGCGGCGAGACCGGCGATTATGTCTTTTATCCGAGCCGTCTCGAGTCGCAAAAACGACAGGAGCTATTGATCGAGGCGATGCGCCACACACGCACGCCGGTCAGGTGTGTCCTCGCGGGCAGCGCCCCCGATATCTCGCATTACGAAGCGCTGATCAAGCGCCACGGCGTCCAAGAGCGCGTTCAGCTGCGCGGTTTCGTCGGCGAGGCGGAGATGATCGAACTCTATGCGAGCGCTCTCGCCGTCTGCTACCTGCCGTTCGATGAAGATTACGGTTACGTCACGCTGGAAGGAATGCTCTCGTCAAAACCCGTCGTCGTCGCGCGAGACGGCGGCGGCGCGACCGAATTCATCGAGCACGAGGCTGATGGGCTCGTCGTCGAGCCGGAGCCGCAGGCGATCGCCGCGGCGCTCGATACGCTCTACAACGATCGAGAAAGGGCGCGCCGGATGGGAGCACGCGCGCGCGAAAAACTGCTGGCCATGAATCTGTCATGGGAGAATGTCGTCGAACGCCTGATCTCCGCCGCGCGCTAGAGATTATGTGAGCGATCAGCCTTCAGCCATCAGCGGTCAGCCGGTCAGTTGTGGTGTCGATCTTTCATGGCGCGCGTGCGCGCTTGTTTATTTTAGCTGATAGCTGATAGCTGAGCGCTGATAGCTGATCCGCGAAGAAACTTGGAATGAGGCCGACAGTCACGAATACTAACCGGGCGGCGCATTTTTTCTACGCCCGCCGTGCGCCGCTCGCGCTCGTCGGGCTCGCATTGGTCATCGCCACCTACCTGCTCGGCGTGCCGGATAATCCGCCCGGCTTTTTCGTTGACGAATCCTCGATCGCCTATAACGCCCATACGATTTCCCGCCTCGGGCGCGATGAGCATGGCACGCCCTGGCCACTCTACTTCCGCGCGTTCGATGAATACAAAAGCCCGCTCTACATTTATCTGCTGGCCGCGATCTACAAGGTGTGCGGGCCGAGCATTGTGGCCGCGCGTCTGTTGAGCGCCCTGCTCGGCATCGCCGCCGCCGCGCTGCTCGGCCATCTGGCTGTGCGACTCACCAGGCGGCGCTCGATCGGCATCGTCGTGGCGTCGTCCGCGCTGCTCACGCCGTGGCTGTTCGAGACCAGCCGACTGGTATTTGAAGTGGCCCTGCTGCCCCTGGCGCTCGCCCTTTTCCTGCTCGCGCTCCACGCGGCGTACGCCGCCGAGAGGTGGTCGCGGGTGGATAGCGTCCGTATCGCCGCGACGCTCGCGCTCATCACGTATACGTATTCCGGCGGCCGCCTCCTCGCGCCGCTGCTGGCGCTCGGCCTCGCGTTCTTCGCCACGCGCCGCCGCTGGCGCGCGATCGCGCGCACATGGTTCATCTATGCGCTCACGCTGCTTCCGCTCTTCGTCTTCAGCGAACATCATCCGGGCGCGCTCGGATCGAGATTCGGGCATGTCAGCTACATCACGCCGCAGAGCACATGGCTGGAAATCGCGCTCAGGTTTACGACCAATTATCTCGGTAATTTCAGTTTGTGGAGCTGGCTGATCGCGGGCGACCCCGAACCGCGCCATCACCTCCAGACGATGGGAAGCCTTCTCGCGGCGACGGTCGTCATCGCGGCCGGGGGCCTCATCCTGGTGTTGCTCAACGATCGCTACCGGCGCGATCCGTGGTGGCGATTCGTCCTGTACGGACTCGTCATCTCCGCCGTCCCGTCGTCGCTGACGATCGACCATTTTCACACGCTGCGGCTGATCGCGCTTCCCGTCTTCCTGCTCCTGCTGGGCGTGCCGGCGCTCGCGTGGTCAGGCGAGGCGAGCGCCGAAGAGGGCCCTGCCCGCCGCGCGGCTATTTCGGTCCTGCTCGCGCTCACCCTGCTGCAGGGCGCGATCTTTCAGTGGCAGTTTCAACGCGAAGCGCCACGCCGCTGGCATAATTTTGATACGTTCTATCCGGAGGTTTTCGCGGCGGCCATCGCGCAGCCAACGCGCCCTATCTATCTGCTCGATAATCATGGCGCGCCCGGATATGTGCACGCCTACTGGTATGCTACTCTCCAGGGCCTGGACACGTCGCAGTTTGTTCGACTTCCGAAAGAAGCGCGCCCTCCGGCAGGGGCGCTGGTGATCAGCAGCGAGTTGCCCTGCACGAACTGTCGGATCATTCTCGAGCGCGCCTCGTTCAGGGCGTATCTTACGTTCTGAAACATGATGCTTCAAGCACATCTGAAAGCCGCGCGCGAAAAGTTCGAAGCGGTCACTGTGCGCGGCGAGCACTTCTTCCACCAGCCGGTCGACGCCATCCGCCGTAAAGCGGAGCTCGGCGATGCGCTCCTTTTATTGTACGTCGCGGTTTTCGTCAGGCAGTATCTGTGGGCGGTCGACAACAACACCCTCGCGTGGGGATTGACCGTTCTGTTTTCCGCGCTTCTGTGGTGCTTTCACCTCCTTGTGAAAGAGCCGGTGGAAGAAAGAACGCCCCGGCTGTTCTGGCTTATTGTCGCCCTTCCGCTGTTCGTGATTTACGCCGGCAGAGTTGTTTTTCCGGATCTTTCCTTCGATGTGTTGAATTACCGTCTGCTCCACGCGGAACGAGCGCTCAGCGGCTTCCCCTTCCTGCCCGGAGATTTTTTCCCGACGCCGGCCCCATTCAATCCGGCGCCCGATATGGTCACCGGCATCTCTCGCCACATTCTCGGTTACAGGTTAGGGACGATCATCAATTATCTGGTCATGGTCTGGGTCGGAGCGATTCTGAATAAATTTCTCCGTCCCTACTTTAAAAACGAGTGGCTGAGATGCTGCGCCGTATTGCTCGTGGTGTTGGCGGAACACCTGCTCTTTGAAATAAACAATTACATGGCCGATCTGTTGGCCTTGCCGCTGCTGCTGGAAGCGACCTACCTGGTCGTCCGTTCTGACGAGACGACAAGCGGAAGATACGATCTCATTCGTATCGCGCTCCTTCTCGGGGCGAGCGTGGCCTTCAAACTGACGAATGTGGCGATGGTGTTGCCGATCATCTCGCTCTATGCGTACAAATCCTTTGCCACAAGGCCCCGCCCCAACTTGAATGGTTCGACCATCCTGTTTGGCGTCGCCGCGTTTCTGGCGGCGCTCTTACCGTTTCATTTATATATCTACCGGCAGACCGGAAGCCCTGTCTTTCCGGTCTACAATGGTCTCTTCAAATCGCCTTACTGGCCCGCCAACAGCGGGTGGGATGGCAGGTGGGGGCCGAAAGGAATCGGGGAGGTCGTCGCGTGGCCGATCTTCTGCTCATTTCAGCCCGCAAGGCTTGCCGAACTGGCCGTATATTCAGGCCGGATTTCCCTGGGCTTCATCGCCGCCCTGCTCTGTTTCTTACTTCCACGGATCGATCCACTCATCCGCGCCCTCTGCTTTATCACACTACTATCCTCGGTTTTGTGGAGCGCGGCGACCGGGTATATCCGCTATGCCCTGTACCTGGAATTACTCGGAGGCGTGATCATCCTCTACCTTGCCTCCTACATTTCAGCTAACAGCTCGCGCTTACCGCCGGCGCTCAGAGTGTCGCTCGTGTCTCTGCCGTGGTGCATTCTGGCGGCGCAGTCTCTGCTGGCCCTCGTCTACGTTTACCGGTATGAGTGGAGCATGCGTCCGACGATTTTCCATGACCCTCGGGCATATCTGGCGGAGACGCGCCATCTCCTGCGGGATCGCCGCCTGGCAGAGTTTTTACCTTCGAGGGAAAGAGCGCTGCTCGACGGCGTGGGACTGTGGATTGAAAGTGGTATGAAAACAAGCGGCATCGAGGTTTTGCTGAATGATGATGTCCCGGTGCTCGGCACGCGGACGCACGAATATTTTGTCAATGAGGAGTCGAGGAAAAGATTTTCGAGTGCGCTCGAGCGCGGCGGTGGAAGTCGTATGCGTTCTCTATCCTTCGCCGAAGACATTGATTCCGCTCTGGAATTAATCGCCAGCAGAGATCTCAGGGTTGAAAAAATCACTTCCATCAAGATACCCTTTTACTCGCAACGCACGCAGCTCAACATGATCCTGATGGAGGTATCGCCCGGAGGCGCCGGAGGAGCGTCCGCCGTGAATCCCGTGCAGACCACGTCGATCACCTCGGCGCTTCCCGAAGAGGCCTATAAAGCCCGGATTTCTCTGCCGTATCGGCTCCCCAAATTGCGCGCCGGACAGAAAGAGGTGATTTATATTCGAGTCAGGAATGCGAGCGATTCGATCTGGCCGGCGCACGGGCGCGCCGACGGTAAATACCAGTTGACGATCGGCAATCGCTGGCTCGACGCAGGAAACGGATCGGTCGTCAATAATATGGACGGCCGGAGCGCTCTGATCAACGACCTTCGGCCATCGGATGAGGTGGAACTCCCGCTGACGATTAGTGCTCCTCGAACCCCGGGCGAATATGCGCTCGAGCTTGATATGATACAGGAAGGCGTCACCTGGTTTCATGACCGGGGGTCTGACACTCTAAGATTGACGTTGAGAATCGAACCCTGAATAGCCGAAGCCCGCGCCCGCCGTTTAAATATTTCAACTTATGAAACTGGCTTTCTTCAGTCCGCTCAATCCGCAGAAGTCCGGGATTTCAGATTACAGCGAGGAACTTCTGCCGCATCTCGCATCGAAGGCTGAGATAGATCTGTTCCTCGACGGATTCAGGCCAGCCAGCCATGACATCAGCGCGCGCTTTCGCTGTTTCGATTACCGGAGCCGCCCCGAAACGCTTGCCCGCCTCGGCGAGTACGACGCGGTCATTTACCACATGGGTAATGATCATCGCTATCACACGGGAATATACGAGGTGGCGCAGGCTCATCCCGGCATCATCGTCTTTCACGATTTCGCGTTGCAGGACTTCTTTCTGGGCCTGGCGCGCGCGCGCGATAACGCGCGCATCTATCTGGACGAGGTCGGAGCCTGCCACGGCGAGCTGGCGCGGGCGGAAGCCGAGGAAGCGCTCATGCGCGGCGGCGTGCCGCCGGCCGTCGCCAGTCCGCTCTCGCTTCCGCTCAACGCGCGGCTGGCGCGCGCGGCCGAAGCGATCATCGTCCATTCCGGATGGAGCCGCGCGCGTTTCGAAAAGATCGCGCCCGCGACGCCCGTCCGCCGCATCCATATGCCCGTCAGATCGGACGCGCGCGGGCACCACCTGCCCGCTTCCGCAGGCGAGACTGACGGCCCCCTGCAACTCGCCTCCTTTGGCCTGATCACGCCGGGCAAAGGCATCGAACCGGCGCTGCGCGCGCTCGCCGCGCTGCGGTCGCACGTCCGCGCCTTTCACTACACGCTGGTCGGCGAGCCGAACCCTTTCTTCGATGTGCGCGAGATTATCCGCGCCTATGGCCTGACGGATCGCGTCACGATCACCGGCCACGTGTCGCTCGAAGAATTTGAGCGGCGGATCGCCGCGACTGACCTCGCGCTCAACATGCGCGAACGCACCGTCGGAGAAACCTCCGCCAGCCTCTGCCGCATTATGGCGGCGGGCGTGCCGGCGATCGTCTCCAATGTCGGCTGGTTCGCCGAGTTGCCCGACGATTCCGTAGTCAAAATAGATGCCGATGAATACTCTGATGGGCTGCTCTACGCGTATCTTCAGCGTCTCATCGAAGACGCCCCCCTGCGCGCGGCCATCGGCGCCAATGCCCGCCGCTATGTGCTTCAGGCGCACGCCATCGAGCAGAGCGCGGACGACTATATTTCGTTCATCCGCGAGACGATCGCGCAGAGAACGCGCGGCCGCTTCATCAATACGGTCGCGGTGGAGATCGCCCGCCTCGGTATCATGCCCGGAGAAGATGATCCGCTCCTGCGCGACATGGCCAGGGAGATCGCCGCCGTCGCTCCGACGGGCGCGGTGGCTGATGGTAATGGCGCCTCTCTCAACTGGCGGAAGAAAAGATCCCGGCCGATGCTGTCGCGGCGACGACGACCGCCGATACCACCGAGACCATCGCCGCCGGTGCGGCCCCGTGTCCGGCGGCGCCACCAGGCGCAACCATCACATCACCGGCAAACGCATCACCAGCTAACGGGCGTCTGCGCAAGATCGAAGGCATTGATTACAAGCGCGCGGCGATCGAATATCCGCAGAAGCTCGATGCCGAGAGATATCACTACCTGCTGACCAAGCCTTTCTACAACCTCGCCAACAAGCCGCCCAAGCACCGGGGCGAGGGCATGGATGTGGAAACGCACCGTCATTTCTGCGACTTCGCCAATCTGGCCGTCGCGCTCGGGTTGCCGGCCGGCCGCCGGCTCCTCGATGTCGGCTGCGGATCGGGCTGGCTCTCCGAATACTTCGCGCGCCTCGGCTACGACGTCACCGGCATCGATATCAGCTCCGACCTGATCAGGATCGCGCGCGACCGCACCGCGAGCGTCGCTTACGATGTTGACCACGAGACGCGGCTGCGGTGCCGTTTCGCGACGCATGATATCGAGCGCGCGCCGCTCGACGAGACCTTCGATGCGATCCTCTGTTACGACTCGCTGCACCACTTTGAAGACGAGCAGGCGGTCGTTCGTCATCTCTCGGCGATGCTTCGCATGGGAGGGCTTCTTTTTATCCTCGAGGGCGACAAGCCGCCCGAAGGTTCCCCGACCGAAGCGGAATTGATCGGCGTGATGGCCCAGTATGAGACGCTCGAATCGCCTTTCAGCCGCGGCTATCTACGAGAACTCCTCTCCAATCACGGCTTCGCCGTGGTGGGCGATTACGTGAGCGTCAACGGACTGTTTGAGCGCGATACCGTCGAAGACGGCGGGCTGCTGCGGATCGAGCCTCCGGCGACCAATTACCTTCTCTGCAAGAAAGTCGCGCATCATCTCTCGGCCGCGAGCGTGCCCGATAGTCGCCGGCCCGGCATCCTCAGTGCGCGCTTCGTGGCGCACGATCGCCCGCCGCGCAGCGTGTCGCCCGGCGCGCCCCTCGAATTTTCCCTGGCGGTAGAAAACACGGGTGATACCCTGTGGCTCGTCGGCCAGATCCCACGCGAAGGGGTGATCACGCTCGGATTCAGGGTGTTTGATGAAGCGGGAGAGTGCATCGACGAATTTCACGGGCAGCCGCCGCTGCCGGGCGCGGTCGCGCCGGGCGAAAGCGTCCTGCTCAAGATTGAATACGAGGCGCCAGCCGTCCCCGGCGCGTACAGGCTCAAATTTGATCTGGTCGATCAATTCATTTGCTGGTTCGAGGAGAGGGGATCAGAACCCCTCGTGCTGCCGTTCACGGTTGAATGACTTCAACGACGCGGGCCGCAGCGGGTGATTTATGTTACTGACTGGAGGATTGATGACGCGGGAAGAGATGCTATGTGAATTGGAGAAGCTTCGTCCGTGGTTTCACTGTATTGATCTGGGAGCGGGACTGCGCAC
>JANOGZ010000833.1:0-2641 GCA_031406255.1 Pyrinomonadaceae bacterium
CTTCGCCGACGCCTTCCAGCCGTTCCCGCCCGGCGTGGTTGATGATGCGACGCGCAACTGAAATCTTTCGCGCATGAAAAATGACTTTTCACACCGGCCGTCGGATGGCACAAAAGTTCGACGGCCGGTGCCTTTTGGCCCTCCGGGAGAGAAGCCCCGGTAAGACCTGACAGGAATCCCTTTGTTTGGCCGCCGGAAAGGTGTTAATTTCCTTGAGCGGGTCCGAGAAGTCCGCTCAGGGCCGTCGTGTAAATTGTTTCCACACGGTTTGCCAGACTCAGGGGCGCGACCCAGCCCAATGCTGCTCCCGTCGGAGCTTAGACAAAAACGCCCCCCGGCTGCTATAAACATTAGGCCTAGTCGCGGACGAGACCTTTCAAAGACCCTCGAGGGAAGAAGTAGTCGAGGCCAGCCAGATGATCATCAGAGAGAGCCGCAAGCATCGCTTTTGGGCGCGAGAAGCAAGCGAGAAGATAATCGCGCTGCTGCTACTCCTCTGCTTGGTGACCCCATCAGTCGCGGCGCTCGCCGGCAAGGGAACGAAGAATTACGAGCGCGGCTTGCAGTATGAAGCGGCCCAGATGTGGGAGAAAGCTGCGGAGCAGTTCGCGCTGGCGGTCGCCGCCGAGCCGTCGAATCCGGAGTATCAGCTGCATTACCGGCGCGCGTTATTTAATGCTTCGCAGGTCCTTATCGTGCAGGGAAGCGCGATGGCCGAGCGCGGCGAGTACACCGGCGCTTATAATGTTTTTCGGCGGGCAAATAATTACGACCCGGCTAATCAGCTCGCGCTCGCACAGATGGAGCGGATGGTCCGTTTGCAGATGGAGAAGGACGGAACAGCCGATGCTGGCAATAGCAATTCGGCAGATGCGAAGAACGCTCCGCCATCGCTATATGGCCGAGCGCAGGGATCGGCGTCACCGCACGCGACAGCAGTAATGGTAACGGGCCGCAGGCTCTACCCGCACCACCTGACCAGCGCCCGGAGCAGCTTCGCACAATAAAATATAGCGGCGACCTGGAAGATTTCATCCGCCACTTCGCGCAGCAGCTCGATCTCAACGTCGTCTTCGACCGGGAGTTCCCACGCCGGACGGTCAATCTCGACTTGCGGAACGTCACGGCGGCGCAGGCGCTTGATTACGTTTTTATCTCGCACGGAATCTTCTTCCAGAGGCTCAGCCGCCGCACCTTTCTGATCGCCACCGCTGATCAAGGTAAGCGGTCGCAGTATCAGCAACAGGTCATCCGGACCTTTTATCTTTCGAACGTCAGCCCGGAAGACGCGCGCAGTGTCATCCTGCCAGCACTGACGCCCGGGGTCGGACGCCAGCCCGTCATCGTCCCCAACAAGTTGACCAACAGTCTGACGGTCCGTGACACGCCGGAAAACGTCCGTCTCATCGCCGAGATTATCCGGGGCATCGACAAGGATCGTGCCGAAGTCGTGATGGATGTGAGCATCTACGAGATATCACGATCAGACCTTCTGCAACTCGGCGCGCAGCTCGGCACGGCCGAGACGCTTACCACTCTTGGCGGGACATCGGGTATCTCCGTGGTGGGCGGTAGTCGGCAGGTCGCGCAGCAGACTTTCTCGCGACCGACCGCGCTCGGGGCGGCCATTGTGGTGCCGCCTTCGATCATCTCCGCATTGCAGAGCAAGGAGCGAACGCGTTTGATCGCGTCAACGCAGGTTCATGCTTTCGCCGGTGAGAAATCCACGACGCACATCGGTCAACGCGTGCCGGTTCAGACCGCGGCCGTGACGCCTTTCACCTCCGCCGTGACGGGCGGCGGTAATAATCCTCAGAATGGTGTCAATCAGGGAGCCTTCGGCGGAAATGGCTTCCCCGTGATCCAGTATGAGAAGACCGGACTGACGCTTGAGTTCACGCCGCAGGTGTTCCCGAATCTCGACGTGCAGGTCAAGATGGAGATTACGGCCAATGATGTCGTCGGTAACACCGCGACGCTGACGCCGACTTTTACCGAGCGTAACATCCAGGGAACCGCGCGCATTCAGAATAATCGCACGATGATGATCGCCAGCATCGCGCAGACCCAGCAATCGGATGGGCGGCAGGGGGTGCCGCTGCTCAGTCAGGTTCCCCTCTTCGGCCGCCTTTTCTCCACGCCGCGGCGCAACAACCAGCAGGTCGATATCGTCGTCGCGGTCACCCCGCGCGTGATCCGCGCACCCGTCATCACGCCGCGTGATGAGGAGATGCTCCCGAGCGGCACCTTGCAATCGCCGATCGCCAGCACCGTCGAGGAGATCCTCAGGGAGGTGGAACGCGAGGACCAGCTCGCCGCCGCGCGTCGTCTGCCGACCAACGTGGCCGTGGCACTGCCGGATGCGGAGCCCTCGAGTTACATCCCCGCGCCGAAATCCCTGTTGGGTAGCGCAAGCGCGCCGAGCGCAGACCCTCGCGCTTTGACAGAGGCCACCGAAACCACCGGTCCTCCGGCGCGGCGGCCAACGGACATCAACCTCACCACGACCGCCGCGGATCCGGCCCAAAATTTATTCTTAGGGGGACTGACCGAGACGGCCAGTCCGGAGGGGCGGAAAGATGTCGCGGCCCTTCCCCCGGCGGAAGTCGCGCGGCCTTCCGAAAAGAGAGCGCCGGATGGG
>JANOGZ010001306.1:0-3537 GCA_031406255.1 Pyrinomonadaceae bacterium
ACCGACGCCTCGACGTTTTTGAGGTATGTGCGGTAGGTGAAATAAACGATGGCGATGATCGGCGTGATGACGACGATGGCGTAAAATCCGACTGAGCCGATGATCTTGGCGATGATCCCGGCCGCCGACGCGCCGGCGATGTAGGTGATCGAGGTCCAGAGATAATATTTGGTCCACGTGTGCCAGAGCGGTTGATCCATCTTAAGGGATGCCAGCGCGGCGACGAGACCGGAGTTGGTGACGTATTGCACCAGCGCCATGACACAAACCGCGATGATGAAATTGGCCGAATATTCCTGACCAGGCAGGTCAACGATCGGTCCGAACTGGAACCTGAGCACCCAGACTGTGAGAAACGTCGCGCAGCCGACAACCGCCGCGTTGAAAATCCAGTTGAACTTCTTCTTGTTGACGCGCACCGATGAGCAGAAGGATTCGGCTGCCGCCAGCAGGATCGCCGCCTCTCCTCCGTAGAGCAGCATCGTCAGAAATATAAACGTGTCGGAGACTGAAATCTCGCCGCGACCACGCGGAATCGGCAGGGTAATACGCGAGCCGATACCGACCGTGATGATGGCAACCAGAAGAAAGCGCGTGTCGAGCCGATCAAGGGGTAGCCAGTATGCGGAGAGAGAACAGACAACCGCGCCGGCAGCGACGATCAGCCACATATACGGTTTGATTAAGCGTTGTCTGACCATGGGTCTGTACTGACGTGAGGCTCTCGAAGAGATTTGAGTTTCAGGGTCTTCTTTCGGGTTACGACATCTTTGAAACCTGGATACCTGGCCTGCTCTACTGGTGAATACCTCGCGAGGAAGGAAACTCGGGCGGAAACGCGGATTTTAGCCGGTTTTTGGATGACTTCATCCGTCGCGTTGAAGAACAATTAATCGCCGATCATGACACCGTCACCGATTATGACGCCGTCGCCGATCATCACGCCGTCGCCAAAAACAACGCCGTCACCGATCATCACGCCATCGCCGATCATGACACCGTCGCCGATCATCACGCCATTACTCATGAAGAACGTGCCTTCGCCGATCGTGATACCGGTGCTTGTGAGAATACCGTCACCGATGATGACGCCGGTCGACAGCACCGTCCTATCGCCGATAATCACGCCGTCACCGATAATCACGCCGTCGCCGATGATCACGCCCGTGCCATAGATCTTCTGGTACCTGGTGATCAGATCGGTTCCTTTCGCATAGGCGTAGTTCATGATGATGCCCTGCGCCCAGGTGAAGGTGTTGCCGGCGATCGTCGTCTGCGGCGTCGGCGGTCCGCTCGTCAGTAGCGGATCACCCACGCTCGCCGTTACCGTGGCTGTAGTGTCCTCGAGAAGCACAACGGGGTCGATTATGCCAGGGCTGCTTGTGGTAGAGGTAACAACAGTTGTTGTTAAATCCTGACGCACGAGTTTGGCCAGTTTGACGCCGCCGTCGATGTTCAACTGTCCCGCGCCCTGCTCGAAATGGTTGTATCCGGCCAGCGGCTGCGCCGTGTACATCATGATCATCTTGACCATGTTGGGCGTCAGCTTCGGATTCGCCTGTAAGAGCAATGCCGCCGCTCCGGCCGCCACCGGCGCCGCCATTGATGTGCCGCTCAGTCGCATCATCTTGCTGTCAGGCCATTTGGATGTGCTGGCATCCAATGCAGGGTTCTGCGACACCAGCAGATTATTCACCGCCTCGGCATAGACCAGCTTGTTGCCCGCCGCGACGATGTCCGGCTTGATCAGATTGTCGTAATGCCTGACGCCGTTTGTATCCGTATAAAAGCTTCTGGTCGGGCCGCGCGAGCTGTAGCTGGCGACGCCGTCATCCGAGCGCGCGTCGGTGCCGAAAGTGTTCGAGGCGCCGACTGTGATGGCCGAGGGTTCGTTGCCCGGCGAGTGGATCTGTCCGTAGAGTTTCTGGCCGGCGCTGTTTTTGCCGTTGTTGCCGGCGGCGACGACGACCACTATTCCGGCGTCGACGAGCTGACGCACAGTGCGGCACAGCGGATCGTTTTTATAGGAATCGACGGCCGGCATGCCGAGGCTCATGTTGACGACACGGATGTTGTAGGTCGCGCGATTCGCCATTACCCAATCAAGAGCGCTCATGACGGCGGAGACCGTTCCGCTGCCCTGCGAGTTGAGCACGCGCAGGTTGACGAGATCGGCGTTCGGCGCAATGCCGAGGCCCTGAGACTGAACTTCCTTGCCGGCAGCAATCGCGGAGACGTGCGTGCCGTGCCCATAAGGATCATCCGTGCGATTCTCGCCCGTGAAATCCCTGCTCACTTTCACGCGCAGAGCTCGATTGGTTCCGTCCTGAAACGATTTGTGTTTGGTATCAATACCGGAATCGAGCACCGCGATGCCGACGCCCGTCCCATCCAGCGCATAGCTTGTCCCGAAAGCAGTGGTTTGGGTTCTGACGGCATCCGCCCCGGCGGTCAGTGAGACATGGCCGAGCGTTCTGACCTCTCGATCTAAAGAGAGATAATCGACTTCGCTGTGGGCGGCGAGCTCTTCAATGACGCTGGCCGGCAGTTCGACGGACCGCGCGTTGAGATTTCGGAAAGCTTTCTTGACCCGCACGCCGTTGCGCTTGAGAAGGGCGCTAAGGGCGCTGCCCGGGTTGCTGTTTAATTGAAGGATGATATTTACACCAGCGCTATCAGCGCCAACTCTCGCGCCATCCACCCGCGCACGCAGATCGGGGGAGATTTTATCTTTAGCTTTACGCGCTGGAGTGTTTTTCCCGTAAACCGTTCCAGGCCCGGATAGGTTCCTGGTTTTGTCGCCGATCATAATGCCCATGCACAAAGAGAGCATGAGCATCTTGGAGATGAGCCGCGTTACGGTGGTTGAATGTTTGATGGTTTTCATCAAGCCCTCAATAAGGACAACTCGGAAAACTGATGCACTAAGCGGAGCACGAAAATAGTGCCCCGCATTCGTCTGGCAAGCTCCGTGCCGTTTCAGCAGGGAACTCGAATTGTTGATTTGCTTAGGTTTAAGGCATGAAGAGGCTTGCCGCAGGAAGCTGAGTGGTGACAGAGACTGTCAGGCTGACAGATATCAGTCAGTCAATTTGGTAACTGATTGGTCACCATCAACGCTCAATCGCTTTCGCTCTGGCAGCCAGTCCGGTTGATGTTGCTGTTAAAGAGTTCACGCTGCGGGCGTGCCCGGTCGCGCCGGCCGCGACCTGAATGTTGAGCCTAATCCCTACGGCGGGCAGACTACTGGAGGTGGTTCCCTGGTGGTTTTGATCGCGCTCTCTCGGGTCTAGACTAAAAGACGCAAACTCCTCGATATGAGCACATCGGGGGGAGCCGTCCGTACTCGTATCGAGGAGTTTGCGTTTTTACATGCAGCCACCGCACAGGGGAGAGCAGGCTGCATATCCCTTGATCGTTAATCTTTCCTGTGCAGGAAGATGGTGTCGTAATGACTGTTCAGCTTATAGCCGACGTTTTGATAGAGCTTCATCGCTTCCTGATTCTGCTCGTTCACTAACAGGCAGATCGCCTGTG
>JANOGZ010001346.1:0-2075 GCA_031406255.1 Pyrinomonadaceae bacterium
AATTTGCCGTGCATCGTCCCAGCTACGCCGACGGGAGAGCCACAGTCACCGTCTCTTTTGAAAACTTCGGACAGAAGAACGAGCTGCTCTTTCTCCTGGTGACGCAGAAGGCCGACTGGAAAATAGAAGACATCAAATACAAAGACGGAACGACTCTGCGCGGAATCCTGGAGGGCGACGCGGGCAGCGAAGTCGGCGGCAGCCAGCAGGAGCACTTCTTTGAAGGCCGGTATAAAGTTGGAAATACATCATGCACGGTCAAGCCGGTCAGGATGGCGTTTGAAGTTAGTTGGGCGAAAGGAACGGGTGCGATGATGTTCTTTTTTGACAGCGCCGCGTCAGCCGCACATCCCGTCTACACTTCAGAAGATAGAGGGTCGGGTACGGACAAGTTCGTCTTTGTCGATGAGCATTTCGAGTCCGGCAGTTTCATTCGCAGCGACGGCAAAAAACTCCCCGTCGAGAAAATCAAATGACTGCCAACGCCGTCGACCGAGTAACGGAGAGAGCCATTCGGCTCGAAATCGAGAAGTGCGATGTTGTATGCGCTAATTGTCATAGGGAGCGCACTCATCAACGTGCATTAAAGTAGAGTGCCTGGCAGAGCCATCGCACGTTCGAGTCGCGCCGGGTGCACCATATTTTTCCAGAGATTGCTATCGCGGCAGTCTCTTTTTATTTGTTACGCCGCAAATATACAAGCTCATCTCGACATGGCGGTGCTCACTTACGCTCCAGGGCGGGGCGGTCCCAGTTCGCGAAGCTGGCCCCCGCCTCGTAAGTGCTTTGGAGAAAGTCCAGCAGTACTGCCTTGGGCGAGTCCGCCTGTCGCACATCATCGTAGAGAAGGATGAATTCTTTCATCGCTGAGCTGTAGAACGCTTGACGCGGGCGGAGCGGCGCTTCGGGTAAACCGGTGGGCTCGGGGGCGGTGTAGGAGTAAAAGGCCGCCGCGTGGATCGCGCCGTCTGACTTGTCGCGCTCGACCGCGCCGGACGCGCGCGGGCCGGGCCAGAAGCCGTGACTGATTACCTCATGCGAGTAGGCCTCGCGCGTGATTGAGTCAGCTCCCTCACGCTCCGGCGCCGGCCGGCCGGAGAAGCGCGTCACCGCCATGTCGAAGCTCCCCCAGAAGAAGTGCACGGGGCTGCACTTGCCGAGGAAGCGCGCGCGGAACTCCGTGAACACTTCATCGGTCAGCACCAGAATACGCCAGAACCGGTTCGCGTATTCGGCGTCATATGTGGCGTTCTTGTGATCCTCGTCGAAGGGGATCGGGTCTTGCACTTCGACCGGCACGGGCCAGATCTTCACCGCGATGCCAAGGTCGTGCAGCTTCTGCATGATTGCGTGGTAGAAGTCAGCGACGGAACGCGGCGCCAGGGCAATAGATTCCGTCGCCACGTCATTGCACCTGATGAGGAGCTGGTGGTCGATGAAGTCGAAGTCGATCTGGAAGGTCCGGTTCCGGTAAGGCATCGCCGAGGTGGTCAGTCCGCGTGCCGTCACATACAGCGGGACATTCCACCAGTGGTTGATCAGCGGGGTCTGCGCGAGTCTGATTTTGCCGACAATCTGCGTCCACATGTGCAGCGTCGCGTACGTGTCTTGCCACTCTTCTAACGGCAGTGGCGGCCATACCTCGTCAGTCATAATGGTACCTCAAGCAGAGTCTAAGCGCCGGCTGAGGGGATCGTCGTCACTTCCCTGTGCGCCAGCACGGCGGCGCGTTCCGAGTCGAGCTCAGAGCCTATGTTCATGATTCGGCAACTCTACCTTACGAAGCATAGAAAATGCCACATGGAGCGCTTATCTCGGGTCTGGTTAGCGCCAGCCCGGACTAAAAATTGTGGAAGACCTTTGCAGAATTGCCGAAAATCAGAATCATTGTGATGCGCGCTTACGCCCGAATTAACCCGCGCCGAGCGAGCAGCATTCTACCTGATTTCTACAGACAACGATGAAAGAAGTGCTATCGAGGCGTCGGGTTTAATGAGTTGTTAGGCGTTTTCGAGTCGCGCTACATTCAAGACCAGGCTTCAATTACTATTTGCTTGAACATAGATACCGATATG
>JANOGZ010001371.1:0-1443 GCA_031406255.1 Pyrinomonadaceae bacterium
CGATCGTCGTCACGATCGACCACTTTGCCGTCGCACTGTATCTGCATTAGCTAACGCATATCCTTCCGGCTATTTGCAGGCCCTGGCTGAGGGCGACGTCTACTGGGATGAAGTGCAAAGCCTCACAGCCGCCGGCCGCGAGCGCGTTTATGATCTGACGGTGTCATCTCACGGAAATTTTGTGGCCGATGATGTCATCGTTCACAACTCCACCCTGCTGGCGCAGGTCGCCGACAAGCTGAGCGGGCAGGGCATAAACGTGCTCTACGTGTCGGGCGAAGAGTCGGAACGACAGATCAAGATGCGCGGCGAGCGTCTCGGCATCGAGGCGACGAATCTTTATCTGTTGGCGGAGACTAATCTGGAGAGCATTTTTGATGAGATCGAGCGCACGGAACCGGGAGCGGTGATCGTTGATTCGATCCAGACGGTGTTTTCTTCAAAGATCGAATCCGCGCCCGGTTCCGTCTCGCAGGTGCGCGAAGTCGCCGGGCAATTCCTGATGCTGGCGAAGAACCGCGCGCTTCCGGTCTTTCTCATCGGCCACGTCACGAAAGAAGGAGCGATCGCGGGGCCGAAAGCCCTGGAGCACATCGTTGATACGGTGCTCTATTTCGAGGGCGAGCGTCATCATAATCACCGCATCGTGCGGGCGACGAAGAACCGTTTCGGCGCGACGAATGAACTGGGCGTCTTCGAGATGACGGGCGCGGGACTGGTCCCGGTCGCCAATCCGTCGGAGATGTTTCTGCAGGAGCGCCCCGTGAATGTCGCCGGGTCGGTCGTCACGGCGTGCATGGAAGGAACGCGGCCCGTACTGGTCGAGATTCAGGCGCTCGTATCGAGCTCGAAATACGGGACCGGGCGGCGCATGGCCCAGGGGTTTGATGCGAACCGGATCGCGCTGCTGATCGCGATGCTGGAAAAGCGCGTCGGGTTTCAACTGCTGGGCGATGACGTCTTTGTGAACGTCGTGGGGGGATTGGAGATTGACGAGCCGGCGGCTGATCTGGGCGTCGTCGCATCCATCGCGTCGAGCTTCAAAAACGCGCCGATCGATCCACATACGGCCGTGTTCGGCGAGGTCGGTTTGACGGGAGAAGTCCGCGCCGCGATGCAGGCGGGCGTGCGCGCGCGCGAGGCGCAAGCCCTGGGATTTAAAAAGATCATCATGCCCGCTTCGAACACTGCCGGATTGGAGCGCCTGCTGGGATTGCGCGTCGTCGGCGTCCGCTCGGTTGAAGAAGCGCTGGACGAGCTGTTTTAAGCGTCGCGCATGTCGACTATAAGCGGGAGAAAGCGCCTGTCTTTGCGGCGAGCGCATATAATTAAGCTAAAGGAAACATGAGCCAAAATCTTTTGAATTTTCTGGGCGGTCGGAGTAGTATGTGCGCGTCCGCACCAGAATACCGGCGAAATCCCCGGTTCCGTCAGCCTCACGTC
>JANOGZ010000008.1:0-1940 GCA_031406255.1 Pyrinomonadaceae bacterium
CGCGCGATGCTCATATCTGCGGTCACACACAAGTGCAAACCGCTATCAAGATTTTCGGCGTTCTGACGGATCGTGCGCCTGATCAGCAGTCAGCTATCAGCTTTCAGCTTTCAGCTAAGATAAAGAAGCGCGCGCCATGCGAGATCGACACCACACATGACCGGCTGACCACTGACCACTGATGGCTGACCGCTCACACCCTATCTTTCGCCGCGCGACATCTCGACGCTCGTTTCGAGTTCGACGATGAGGTTGCGTATTCCCGGGTGGTCGATCGGCTCGATCAGGCGCAGCGTTTCATCCAGCACGCGCCGCTGATGCTCCGGCCAGCCGGGACGCCCCGCCACGCTGCCACACTCGCCGACGTAATAGGCGGCGCGCGGCGGCCGGACGCTCTCGACGATCTCTCTTTTGACCGCCAGCATCATCGTCGGGATCCCGGCCGTTTCGATGGCGCGCGCCGCGAGCGCCATCGATTGATGACACAGCGGTGACGCCGGAATGAGCAATGCCGCCTGCGCTTCGTAGCGTTTTACGCGCTCGACCAGGCGCGGCAGAGCTTCTTCCGCCAGACGCCCGGCATCAGGGATGAAGCCACAGAAACTCCAGAAGACCGGATTGAGCTGTCCGATAATGCCGTTGCCCTCGAATTCAAAGAGGCGGGCGAGCGGCACTTGCGCGTTCATATCCTTTTCGACCGCCGTCGCGTCGTAGCCGCGCGCCGCCCAGCGCAGATCCTCCGCTTCGATCTCGACGGGTATCTCGCGGAAGCTCACGTCGCCGCCCGGCGCATTCATGTCGAAACCATCCGTGCCATCGAGGTACGCGCCGGCCGAAGTTATCAGTGCGAGATTGAGCATCGGCAGCGCGCGCCGCGCCGGGATGAAGGGCGCGCGCTTATTCACGACATACGGATACCCGTCGCCGACATCGCCACGGCGCGCGGATTCCTCGCCCGCGTCCTGCCGCCAACGCCCATAGCGCTCACGCCATTCATCAATACGTTCAATCGTCTCCACTGCTCCGAACCTCCTTATGTCTTCAGAATCAGTCTACATCCAAAGACGTTTTAATTGTAGATCGCACGCGGCTCAGGTCATCGCTGGCGCCGAGCCGGGCGAAGATTTCGCATGCCCGTGCGAGGTGTTGCTGCCGCGCCGCGCCGTCGCGATGCCGGCCGATCTGATAATGCGCCAGCCCCTCTTCGTACGGCATCGCGAGCTCACGGGCCGCCGCCAGGCTCTTCTGCCAACTCTTATGTGCTTTCGATGTTCTGCCACTGAGCCATTGATACCACCCTTGATAAAGCCAAGCGCGCGGTTGCCCGATCGGGTAGACCCGCGTAAACCATTTCAAAGCTTTGCACGATTGATGGGCTCTCTTTGCCACTGTAGCAGAGTCATCAGCCGAGGCGTTCTCCCACAGCGTCAGGTATGTTTCGGCGAGCCCCGCATATCCGTAGAGCGTGTGGGATCCGCAAGGCTGCCAACGGGGGATCAAAGATATTCCCGACGCGGCTGCGTGCTCAGCCAACTGCTTTTTACCTTGGCGCACGTATGCCAAGGCGAGGAGGCCGTAAGCCAGGATCTCGTAGTTACGATCCCCCAATCCAGTCAGCAATTGGAGCACCGTTTCCAGTGTGCTTACAGCTTTCTCGAATTGACCGTGGCGCAGTTGGTCTTTCGTTTGACAGATAAGGCCCCAGGCACGACCCTGATTAACGTTCCGGCGCTCGGCTGAAGCTCCAATTTTGGCAAACAGCTCGGCACTGCGTGCGAATTCGCCTTGAAATTCGAGCGCCCATCCCCAAACTCCGAGAGTTTCTTCATAGCGGCGTCCGTCGCCAAGCTGTTCGGCGATGGCGATCGTGCGCTCAGCCGCATCATTGACCGTTTCCCAGTGGCCGATACCGAGCCCGTATAATTCCTTTAATAGGTATA
>JANOGZ010000036.1:0-3269 GCA_031406255.1 Pyrinomonadaceae bacterium
CTGATTTCGGCTGGGCGGACCTGACCGCCGAAGGCGAAACGGACATGGGTAAGGCTCTCCAGCTCGTTGCCGAACAATTAAAGATGCCTCCGATGAGCGAGCGCGCGCTGCCTCCCGTGCTCGTGCTGATCTCCGATGGTCAGCCGACGGACGATTTTGAGAGCGGGCTGAAGGCGTTGATGGAACAACCGTGGGGGAAGAAGGCCGTCCGTATCGCGATCTCCATCGGCCAGGATTCCGATCCGGAGGTCCTGCAAAAATTTATCGGCAATACGGAGTTGAAACCGCTCGCCGCCAACAGCCCCGAGGCGCTCGTCAAGCACATCAAATGGGCATCCACCGCGGTGCTCAAATCCGCATCTTCACCGGCGAGCGGTGCTGACACGCCGGCCCTCGCACCCCCGACGGAAAGCGTACCCATCCCGACCGCCGCCCCCGCCGCTGGAGCCCAGCCCGGAGCCCCTCCGGGAGCCCAGTCCGGGGATGCCGCCGACAATCAGAAGACCATTGACGATGTCTGGTAAGGAGCGCGCATGACGGCCAATCTGAGCCAGACCGAATGGCGGATCATCGGAGAGAGTGTGCCCGGCGCGTCGCACCTGCGCGCCGGGATACCTAATCAGGACTCCATCCTGCAACTGCGGGAGTCCGGAAGAAGTCTGCCGCTGGTACTCTCCGTGTCCGACGGGCATGGAAGCAACAAGTGTTTCCGAAGTGATAGGGGTTCCCGCTATGCCGTAAAGAAGGCGGCGCAACTCGTCAGCGAGTTCCTGGACGAGCGACGCGACTCTTTTGACCTTACAGAGATCGAAGAAAGGGGTAAAGAGTCGCTACCGCAGGAGTTCGTTAAAAGATGGCGGGAGGCGGTCGAAGCCGATCTCAAGCGCGCGCCGTTCTCCACGGAAGAACTCGACGCGTTAGAGAAGAAAGACGGTGAGCGGGCGCGAAAACTCGTCGAAGCCAACCCTTTGCTCGCTTACGGCGCGACCTCTCTGACCGTTGCCGTGGAAGAGTCTTTCGTCCTCTACCTTCAAATAGGGGACGGCGACATCCTCACCGTCTCGGAAGCGGGTGACGTGGCCCGGCCCTTACCGGAAGACGAGCGTCTGTTTGCCAACGAGACGACCTCCCTCTGTTCGCCCACCGCGGAGCAGGATTTTCGTTTCCATCTTCAACAGCTTTCTGATGTGCGCCCGGCGCTGGTGATGCTCTCAACCGATGGTTATGTTAACTCGTTTTCAAATGAAGAGGGGTTTCTGAAGGTGGGGAAGGATCTCCTGGAGATGCTGCGTTCCGACGGCTTCGACGTGGTCAATGAAAGCCTCCGGGGGTGGCTCGAAGAAGCGACCCGGATGGGCAGCGGTGACGACACCACGCTCGCCATCATCTGCCGCATGGATGCCGTTCAAAAAGTAGCATCAACGGACGCTAAGACTGCGGCAGCGGCAGCAGACTCATCCGCCACGTCGAAAGACGGAGCGATCACCGAGGCGGGCGAGGCCGATGCGATAAGTGAGGCCGCTGTGCCGCCATCCGTGACGCTGCCACTGCAAACACCTTCTGAACAACCGCCGGGCGCCTCCACCGACAAGCAAGGCGCATGAACAAGCTGCCGCGTCAAACACTCCGTGAAATCGTCGCGCGGCACGGGCGGTCGGTAATTGAAGACCCGCGCCGCTGCGCGGGTCTCTTGCGAGATTACTGCGGCGAGTATCGCCGCGAGGTGTCCGTCCTGGTGATGGCGCTCGAAGAGCGCGTCGCGGCGGACATGCTGACGGCCCCCGCCAGCACGCCGCATGAAGTTTTGCTGGCGCGCCTGACGCAGCGCCTGTGCGAGAATCTCGCCTTGTCCGAAGGGGCAGCCCGGTGGGCGGTCGGTTCATGGGCGCTGGCGCTCGGTTTAGTTTCAGACGATGAGCTGACGGCTAGCGAGCAACAAGGTTCTCACCAGACGGAGATCATCACACCTTTGATCCCGTCACAGAAAATAGAGCAGCACGCACACACTCCCTCCGCCTCCTCTTCTATCATCGTCTCGGCGAAAGGCGACGGGGATCACACGAGCATCGGCGAAGCGTTGAAGAACGCGGCACCGGGCGCACGCCTGTTAGTCCGTCCCGGCTTATACAACGAAAGCATCATCATCGATCAGCTGATTAACATCATCGGTGATGGCCAACCGGAAGAGATCATCATCAGCAGCACCAACGCAAGCGCTCTGACGATGCGTGCGGATGCTGCAACCGTCACAGGGCTAACTCTTCGCGGGCGCGCGAGCGGTGGTGAGACGGCTTTCTTCGCCGTCGATATCCCGCACGGGAAACTGGTGCTCGATAACTGCGATATCACTTCCGATACGCTCTCCTGTATCTCCGTTCACGGCGCGACGGCTGATCCCGTGATCCGCCGTTGTCGGATTCATGACGGGGCTGACTCCGGCGTCTATTTCTTCGATGGGGCGGCGGGAACACTCGAAGACTGCGAAGTCTACGGCAATGCGAATGTCGCGGTCGCGATCACCGGACGTGCCAGCCCGACGGTCAGGCGAAGCAGGATTTATGGCGGCAAGCACGGCGGCGTTGTCGTGTGGGAAAGCGGACTGGGCCTGATTGAAGAGTGTGAAGTTTACGGCAACCGCCTGGCGGGGATAGGTATCAGAGAAGGCGGAAATCCAACGCTCAGGGCGTGTCGCATTTACGAAGGGGATAATTCGGGTGTCTTCGTTCACGACCGCGGAGAGGGTACGCTTGAGGACTGCGAAATTTTCGGGCACCGTGAAGCGGAAGTAGCAATTACGACGCTCGGCAACCTGATCATGCGTGGATGCCAGATCCATCACAGCCGGAATTCCGGCGTCTTTATTCGTGAAGAGGGCCAGGCACTGCTACAACAATGCACCATTAAGCACAACGCCGAGAGCGGCGTTTCAATCGGCGCGGGCGCGCTGGCCACCATTCGCGGATGCCACATCGAAGGAAACGGGCAGGTCGCGATCAGGGTATTCGAAGGCGGCACCGCGGGTGTTGAGGACAGCGACCTGACGGGCAATTCTCGCGGGCCGTGGGACGTGGAGAACGGCGCTTTCGTTGAGAGCGCGCGCAATCGTGAGCGGTAAAGCGAACGAGGGCCAGGCAGGAGGGGAGCAGGAGGATATGGATCAAATTCTCAAACCCGGTCAGGCGGTTCGGTGCGAGCCTTCGGGAATGTCTTGCGTGGCCGAGACGCTGCTTGGAGCGGGCGGCCAGGGTGAAGTCTATAAAGCCACGCTG
>JANOGZ010000071.1:0-1738 GCA_031406255.1 Pyrinomonadaceae bacterium
CTCCGTGACATCGGATTAATCAGCGGATTTTCCCGGCTGATAATCATTCTCGGGCACGGCTCCAACAGCCTGAATAATCCGCATAAGGCTGCGTATGACTGCGGCGCTTGCGGAGGAAATAACCGCTTCGAGCGCGAGGCGCGGTCCGCCTCAAGCCTCAATCACCCGAACATCCTGACCATTCACGAGATCGGCTATCACGAAGATCACCACTTCATCGCTTCCGAATATGTCGAGGGCGAAAGCTTGCGTCAGCGTATGACGGGAACTCGGATGGAGCTGCGTGAGGTTTTAGATATTACCATTCAGGTGGCTTCGGCTCTGGCGGCGGCACACGCGGCGGGGATCGTACACCGCGATATCAAGCCCGAGAACATCATGGTGCGGCCCGATGGCTACGTGAAAGTGCTGGACTTCGGGCTGGCGAAGCTGGCCGACAGAGTGTGGGCAGACCAGCGGGGAGAATCTGACGCAGAAGCGACGACGAAAGTAATGATCAACACCGCGCCGGGCGTCGTGATGGGCACCCCTTACTACATGTCCCCTGAACAGGCCCGCGGGGTTGACGTTGACGCACGCAGCGATGTCTGGAGTTTGGGTGTGGTGCTCTACGAGATGGTGACGGGCAGCGTGCCATTCGACGGTGAGACGCCGAGCGATGTGATTGCGGCGGTACTAACGGCCGAGCCGCCCCTGGCCCACTTAGCGCCCGGCGTGCCACGCGAAGTGGAACGGATCATCGGCAAGGCGCTGCGGAAAAACCGCGAAGAAAGATACCAGAGCGTCAAGGACCTGCTGATTGATCTCGAAGACCTCAGAAAGGAGCTGGAGTTCGAGTCGAAGCTGGGAAGGGCGCTAACGACGACCCCGCGCGTCGAAGCGGAGGTGATTACCGATACGCGCGGGGCGGCTCAAATTGAACGCGGAGGAGCAGCCCTGGCAGACGGTGGCTCCGCCGCCCGCGCGCCCTCCAGCGCCGAGTACATCATCAGCAGGATCAACCGCCACAAAGGGGTCGCGCTACTCTTTACGGTTGCGCTCATCACCGCTGTCGTCGGAATTAGTTACGGCATTTACAGGTTCACCAGACAGGCGAAGGTCCCCGCGCACTTCGAGAAGATCAAGCTGACGCGGCTGACGACCACCGGCAAGGTGCGGGAGGCGGTGATCTCGCCCGACGGTAAGTACGTGGCTTACGTCAATGATGAGGGCGGCAGTCAGGGCCTCTGGCTCAAACAGGTCACGACCGGCCAGAACATTCCGGTTGTGCCTCAATCAGGCGCGGCTCTCAGCAGCCTCGCCTTCTCGCCTGACGGGGATTACATCTATTACCTTCAATCCGAAGAGGGAGGGAACAATGGACTCTACCGTGCGCCCGTGCTTGGCGGCGCGCAGCGGAAGCTACTCTCTGACCTGAACGGCCGCGTGTCCTTTTCGCCGGACGGTAAGCGTATGGCCTTCCTCCGCCGCTACATCCTTCCGGGTGAGAGTGTTTTGTTCCTGGCGAACGCGGACGGCACGGGCGAGCAGCGTCTACTCTCGCGCAAAGGCTTTCTCTCTTCTCCGGCATGGTTGCCTGACGGTAAAGAGGTCATCTACGAGGTCGGCAACAAAGGGGGCGGTGGTGTATCCCTGGTGGCGGTGGCGGTTGACGGCGGGGCGGAAAGATTTGTTACCACGGTCGCGTTGCGGCATCTTTCAGATCTGTCTTGGCTGCCCGACGGCAGCGCGTTCGTGG
>JANOGZ010000078.1:0-2234 GCA_031406255.1 Pyrinomonadaceae bacterium
CCTCGGCAACGGTAATCTCGGCCGCAACACCTTCCGCGCGCCCGGCATCTACAACACTGACCTGAGCGTGCAGAAGAACTTCCAGATGCCGTGGGAGAATCAGAAGTTGATCTTCCGCGCTGATTTCCTGAATGCCTTCAATCAGGACGAATACGGCATGCCCGTCAACAGCTTGAATAGTCCCGACTTCGGAAGGAACTTGAACAACTTCGGAAATCGCACGGTCATGCTCAGCGCGAAGTACAGCTTCTGATGCGAGATCGCGCCGGTTTGACTCGATAGTGCTTCCGTCTGGAACTTCAAAGGACGCCTCTAAAATATGAGGCGTCCTTTTTTTATCTTCCGGGGCCTGATCGCGGGCGTGGCGGGCGCGCTCTTGACTCTCGAGACAACGGGAGTAGAATCCGCGCTAAGACGAGTAAACGCTTTCGTCGGGCGAGTCTGTCCCCCACAGAGCCGCGACACGGCGTCGTCCAGTTGAGTTTTACTGAGACCTGCGGAATTGAATCTTCACTGCGCGCCGCGGCCGGCTCCCTTCCGTCCGCTGAAGAGGTTTATTATGAAGTTACACTACTCGCCCGCTGCTACGAACATCGTCATTGCGGCTATCGCTGTGCTACTGGTGCTACCGGCCGAAAACTCGGCGATGGCTCAGGGTAGGCGACGAGCGGGACCATCGGAGCGCGAGCGCCAAATGCGCGACCGTGAGCTGGCACTCAGAAACCTCGAGCGGGACAGAAATAGAGTCACTACCGATCAGCAATTGCGATTGCCTTATGAGCAGATCAATGAAGACTTCAAGCGCATACAGATTGTTAACAACGAGTTGATGAGCGCCGCTTATGGGAGCGCTGCGCTTGATTTCAGAAACGTCTCGGAAGCAACAGCGGAGATAAAAAGGCGTGCCAGCCGTCTCAAGACTAACTTGGTGCTTCCTGATATAGACAAAGACGAGAAACGTCAAAAGAGCCAGGACGCGACGGAAGCCGCGCAACTGAAGTCAGCGCTCTCGGCGCTCGATAAGCTGATCATGAGCTTTGTGACGAATCCTGTTTTTAAAAGCACCGGTGTGGTTGATAGCCAGCTCTCGGTGAAGGCGCGCCGCGATCTTGAAGACATCATTGAGCTGAGCGACAGAATAAAAAAGAACGCCGAGAAGTTGAGCAAGAATTAGGAAGAGCAGCGTTACTCTTGAGCATCATCAAAACGGGGTAGAACCGTTTTGGTTGAGGGGATTACGTAAAGACCGGGTCGATTGAGTATCCAATTTTTTGAAGATTACTCCATAATATTGAAAATCGCGACCTGCTAAACAATCGTTAATACATTCGTGCGATTACGTAAAGGTAAGACTTGCGGATGGTTACGGGCCTCGCCGGGTGTCTCCGAAAAATCCGAGAAAAACGGTATGAAAGTTGCCGCCACGGTTGGCGGAATACCGCGATATTTCGAAAAGGAGTAAACTGTGAGATACATCACCCTACGACGATTTACGCAAATGGCCTGCATGGCATTTTTTGTGCTGGCTTGCGTGATGTCGGCTTATGCCCAACAAACCACGGGCAATGTGCGCGGCATCGTCAAAGATCAAACAGGCGCTGTGGTACCCGGCGCTTCAGTCACCATTACTGACCCGAAGACTAATAACTCGCAGACCACCCAATCAACCGGTGAGGGCGAATACGAGTTCAGCAACCTGATTCCCGGTTCCTATACCATCACGGTCGAGGCGGCGAACTTCAAGAAGTTGACCCTCAGTGATGTACGGGCCGAACTCAACCAGACCAATGACGTCCCAGCCGAACTTCAGGTTGGCTTGCAGGGCGAAGTAGTCGAGGTCTCCGCCGGTGGCGCGGAGTTGGTTGATACGACAACGACCACGCTCTCCAAAAGTTTCAGTACGAGACAGGTCGTCGAACTCGCCCAGACGAGTATCGGGACACTCTCAGGCGTCAACAATTTGGCCTTGATTGCGCCGAACGTCTCATCGAGCGGCGGCGTCGGCGTCGGCACCGGCGGTTCGGTTGGCGGTCAGCGACCGCGCAACAATAACTTCATGGTGGACGGCGTTGACAACAACGACAAGTCTGTCACGGGGCCGCAAAGCTACATCTCACCTGAAGAAGTCGCCGAATTTTCGCTGCTCCAGAACCAGTTTTCGGCGGAGTTCGGGCGCTCGAATGGTGGACAGTTCATCACCATCACCAAGAGCGGCTCGAACGAGTTTCACGGAT
>JANOGZ010000097.1:0-5269 GCA_031406255.1 Pyrinomonadaceae bacterium
CAACGCTTGACAGTGTTGGTTCAGCGGAGTATGGTTCATCTATGAACAGTGCATCTGGTAAATTATACAGGGTTGAATGAGAGACGCAGCCTCAACGGAGCCACGCCGCACGATGGGACACGGGCGCGCTACTCGGAAGCGACGAATATACCGGTGAATCTTGTTCAAACTATCGGGTGTGATGGGAAGGAGAAGCAGATGAGCTTGCCCGAGCTGACATCATCTGAATCACGATCGTCCGAAGTAATCGTGACACCCGGCTGGCAGTGTTGCCTGCTATGTGGTCGCACGTTGACCGACCGTGCGCTGCACGACGCGCTGGAAGAACCTGTTCTCGCCGCGATTCGCGCCGAGCATCCCGAGTGGTCGAGTATTGACGGCGCGTGTCAGCCCTGTGTGAGCCACTATCGCAGCCTTCTCCGCGAGCGTCTGGCGCGTGGGGCTCTACCGCGCGTACAGCCGGCGAAGCGTTGGCGTAGCTGGATCGACAACTTGTTCAGCCATCGCGGACGCCGTACCGATCTATCCAGCGAGCCGCCACGGTAAGGTACAGAGGATCATGGCAATCGAGAAGAAAAAGCGTCGGCCCATTTCAGACGTGTGGCGTGATGCACAGGACTTGATTTGGGCACATCGCTATCGTCTCGCCCTCGGCATGGTGCTCATGCTCGTCAACCGCCTCGTCGGCCTCGTTCTGCCGGCCAGCTCGAAATATCTGATCGATGAGGTCATCGTCAAGGGGCGCGGCGAACTGCTGCTGACGCTGGCGCTGGTCGCCGGCGGCGCAACTCTGATTCAGGCCATCACCTCTTTCTCGCTCTCTCAAGTGCTTGGCGTCGCCGCCCAGCGCGCCATCACCGAGATGCGTAAGAGCGTGCAAGCGCACGTCGCGCGGCTGCCGATCCGGTATTTCGACTCGACGCAGACCGGTGTGCTTATCTCACGGATCATGACCGACGCCGAGGGCATCAGAAACCTCGTCGGGACCGGGCTGGTGCAATTGATCGGCGGCCTGTTCACGGCGACGATTGCGCTCGTCGTGCTCTTCTACCTGAACTGGCGGCTGACCTCGATCACCCTCCTCGCGCTGGCGATCTTCGGGGCTCTGCTGGCGCTGGCTTTCACGCGTCTGCGTCCACTGTTTCGCGAGCGCGGCGAGATCAATGCCGAAGTTACGGGACGGCTGGGAGAGACGCTCGGCGGCATCCGCATCGTCAAAGCGTACTCGGCTGAAAAGCGCGAATCCCTGGTCTTCGCGCGGGGCGCACATCGCCTGTTTCGAAACATCGCCCGCTCGGTGACGGGAGTCTCCGGGGTAACCGCCTTCTCGACCGTGATCATCGGCAGTATCGGTGTCATCCTGATTCTGGTCGGCGGGCGCTCCATCCTCTCCGGGCAGATGACGCTCGGAGATTTCTTCATGTACATCTTTTTCACGGCGCTGGTGGCCGCTCCGCTCGTGGAGATCGCGGCCATCGGGACGCAGATCACCGAAGCCTTCGCCGGTCTCGACCGCATCCGCGAAATCAAGCGGATGGCGACCGAGGATGAGGACGAGGCGCAACGCGAGCCGCTCGCTCAGATCGAAGGTGACATAGGTTTTGAAGAGGTCAGCTTTGAATATAACCCGGGCGTACCTGTCTTGAAGAATATCTCCTTCCGCGCGGCGGCCGGGTCAACGACCGCGCTGGTCGGCTCCAGCGGATCGGGGAAGAGCACGCTGATCAGCCTCGTGATGGCGTTTAATCGTCCGATCTCCGGCCGTGTGACGGTCGACGGGCGCGATCTCGCTTCAATCCGCCTGAAAGATTACCGGAGCCAGCTCGGTGTGGTGTTGCAGGATAATTTCCTCTTCGACGGCACGATCGCGGAAAACGTCGCGTTCGCGCACCCGCACGCCACCCGCGAGCAGATCGTCGAGGCCAGCCGCATCGCACACTGCGAGGAATTTATCAATGGCTTCGCGGATGGCTACGACACGATCGTCGGCGAACGCGGAGTGAAATTGTCCGGAGGGCAGCGCCAGCGCGTCGCCATCGCGCGGGCGATTCTGGCTGAGCCGCAGATATTGATTCTGGACGAGGCCACGTCGAGCCTCGACAGCGAGAGCGAAGCCATGATTCAGGACGGGCTTCAGAGTCTGCGCCGAGGCCGCACCACCTTCGTCATCGCCCATCGCCTGTCGACGATTCGGAGCGCGGATCAAATCCTCGTCCTGGAAGCGGGCGAGATCGTCGAGCGTGGCACCCATCAAGAACTACTCGCCGCGGGCGGACGCTACAAACAATTGTATGACAAGCAGTATAAATTCGAGCTGGACAGGTTCATCAACCCCGGAGAGGACTTTACCCCTGAGCCGCCGAAGCCCCTGACCGTAGCACGCAACTCGACACCTCTGCTCCCGACGGGCCTGTAGCAGCATCAACGCGTGTGCGGAGGGAAGAAGGTTTCTGAAGACGGCGACGGACGAGGAGAACAGAGCCGAAACAGGACCGAGGAAGTTAGTCACATACTAATCATAAAGAGGAAACCAACATGACGACCACTCCCCAATCTTACGCAAACCATGCTCGCTGGCATCCGCCGTTCCACTTTTTCGTCATGCCCGTGCTGGTGATCAATGTCATCTGGTCAATTGTCGTGTTCTTCATGAATCCGGGGTGGACTCAGGGTTGGTGGATTGTGGTTTCCCTGGCCTTGGTCGTGCTGGCCTTCCTTGCCCGCATCAATCCGCTGCGAGCGCAGGATCGGATCATCCGACTTGAAGAACAGCTTCGTTACCGCATCCTCCTGCCCGCCGACCTGGTACAGCAGACCGAAAAATTGAGCACCGGACATGTCATCGCCCTCCGTTTCGCTTCCGATGACGAGCTGGCCGGACTCGTCCGCCAGGTGCTGGAAGGCAAGCTCACCAAGCCCGCCGAGATCAAGAAGGCCATCAGAAACTGGCGCAGCGATACCTTACGGGTTTGATCTATAGCATTCAAGAAAATGTTTGACTGTTTTTGCGCCTCCGGGGCGCAGACTTGAGACACTGAGAATGAGTAGTCCCTGATAGCGGAGCTTCGGATCAGCGCTCTAGATGGATTCTTTATACACTTCCAGATTCTCTTGAATTTTAAGGAGGAGGCGGGATTTAAGGGTATTGGATTTGAGTCGCTCCAGCGAGACGGGGCGCCATTTGCTCGGTATTAAGACCTGCGAAGCGATGAAGGCGTCAAGCGCTTCCTGTAACTCGTTTTCTTTAATCCTCCCTTTTAATGAAACGACCTCTTCAAGGATAAAGATGATCGCATCTCCGGTCATGCGGTGCCGATGGTTGATGATCGATGATCTTTCTTGAAGAGTTTTCAGAACGTCAGCAAACGGCTCATCCAGGGCCGCGATCAGTCGAAGGTAACATTCCTGAAATGTTCTGACATACGAGCTGCGCGCTGGCGACAGTTGAAGGTCCTTTTTCTCGACATATGAGGCGGCCATGATCTTGCAGAAAATGTCCGGCGGCATGTAGCCATTCTCCTCATCCACTCTGCTGATGTTCTGCGCCACATAGTATGCCGGCAGCAGTCGGAGCAGGTTGCGGATGAGAAAAACCGGCTTGTGTGTGTAGCCGTCCATGAGTTTGACAATACCCTTAGAATCCTTCAGGCCTTCAAAGTAGCTCAGAGCCTTGTGAAAATCCCTGATCTCTTTTTGTGCCCTCTGCATGAGGTGGTCGATCTGTTCCGTAGTAAACCCCATTCTCCATAAGATGCGAAAATCTCTTTCGTTCTCGAAGGCGAGATCAAACGCCTTCAGACATTCAGCATCTTTAAAGGCGCGTAGGTTCTCCTTGACTCCCGACATACCGAAGGCCACCGCCTGAGCAAACACCTGAACGAGTACGCGCGCCCAGTATCGCTGTTCCGCCAGCGAGGCCGAGAAACGGTCGACATCCTTGAAGCGGTATTTATCATGCTTCGCGGCAAACTGTCGGATGGACCCGTAATCGAGGATGGCGCCGCTCGCCAGCATGTTGTCTCCGTCCCAGGCCAGCCAATTAAAGATGTATTCCTCTTCAAGCACGGCGGCCATTTTCCCGTAGGAGCGTGCGATGTAATCCAACGCCCTCAGGTATCGCGCGCTTCCACTGCGGGGAAGCTGCCAGAAGCCGTTTTCGATCTGCCGTTCAATGAAATAATCGAGCGACGCTTTGAGTTCCCCGTGCCGCCTTTGCTTGAGATAACGAAAGATGTGCGCGGGTCTGATCAAGTTGGGAGCGCTCCTCACACCGATCGCCGTTCCGTCGGGATAGCCGATCACTGTCAGACAGCGTTCGGTAGGAATACCCTGCCGATAGAAGATCTCGGACATGACCGCGCTTCCCAACATCTCTCCGACATCGGCCAAACCTGAAGAATAGGCATAACTCCCGTCTCCGGTCTGGACGGGCTCATCCGCATGTTGCGCGCCCGGGCTCAGAATGGTGGCGCCGGTGCCCCTGCTGGAGATATCAAAATTCAGGGTCTTGGTTTTCAAGTATCCATTCCAGATGCTTCTGCCGTCACCCGAAGTTTTACCCTGCCGGCTATTGTGCTGAAGTTGGAGATAGCGTGTCGCCATGTATGGGTGTGGCTTGATGCTCTCGCGGGGGTACTTCTTGCGTTGCTTTAAATCATATTCATTGATTATTTTAAGGGAGAAAGTTCCGAGGATGGCTTGTTCGAGGTCTTTGTTAATGGTCGGCGGATGATCGGGAGGGATCAGCTCCATTTCCCTGGCTAAGGGGAAGTTGAAATAAAGGACGCGGCCTTGCGACCGTTGGCGCACCTGATAGTCGATATAACCATCGGGACTGACTTCGCGCCAGGGATGTGTGCCGTCTATCTCTTTAAACTTTTCATACATAGCGGGTATCCGGGAGGATCAGGGGAGGGGCTAAACTATTGTAAGAATTGAACGGCGAGTGAGTCAATCATTATTTTCCGTAAGCTGCCGCAAAATGGCGCTGCTCAAAAATAATGCCCGATGGGGTGAACTCTTCAACCTCGCCCCTGAGCTTCACCAACTGTCTGCCTAAACTGCTGAGAAAGTGGGGGATAGTTAATGCGGGAGGGTGTCGGTTCGTGAGCGGCGCAGTCGGCATCCGATCACACTTCTACTCAGGTCATAATCCTATGAATTTAAATCATCGCATGGCGCGTGCCAGGCAAACGATCATCGATGCAACAATGCAGACTGATCTCGTCGTATAGAAAACAGGTAAGCGTTCAGCCATCAGCCATCAGCC
>JANOGZ010000131.1:0-2024 GCA_031406255.1 Pyrinomonadaceae bacterium
TAGACCGAAGTTTACAAGCAAACGCCTAATGCCCCGCTTCACCTGCCGCCCGCGAACAGCCTTCAGCCTGACCGGAGAATTTTACATGAGAACCACGCTGTCGGGCGGTCAGGTGCAAGCGGTTGTTTTACGGCTGCTGCGGGGATAATGCGTTTATTCGCTGGGATATTCCGGGTGGAATACTTCTTCAAACCTTGTCCTATACGTTAGACTTTCAGAGATGTTTGTATCACTCGTCTGCACATCAATATAGCCTTCCTTCCCGGATGGAAGTTGCACAACGAACCGGACGGGCTTCTCCGCATCCCAACCTGCTACCACGTTAATAACTTTAACAGGGAAAAATCCAAGCGGCGTATTAAGCTCCTCTTCACCTGTCCTCTCGATGTAACCCTGCGCTGTGCAGGTATGCACTGTTTCTTCAGTCCATAAGGTTTTGCCGACATATAGAGCGCGAGCATTTTCTATATCAGCAACAAGAGCCAGATCTTTTATCACACCGTATGAAACCGTTCCATAAACTTTCTCGCCCGTGTCTTCAAGCACAAGCTCTATGTCATATGCGCTTGGCTCTACCTTGGTCACTTTTGCCATTCTTCCTACGTATTCACGGTACGGCAAATAATTCAATAATCTATCTTTAGTGCTATAGACAGACATGTATCCGTACTCGCAGTCTATAGGTAAAAAGACGAACCGTTCTCCTACCCATTTAATTACAGGACGAGTAGGGAATGAGTTTTGGTTACGCGATTCTGCTTCTTCACGCCTGTCAATACTTTGTGTTGAAGATTGAGAATCATCCGGTTGGGTTTCTGGCTCCGAGGGTTTTAGCTTAAAGAGCCTCTCATAGGCCAGATTAATCTTCTTCATCTTCTCTTCGGCTTTCGCCTGAAGACGAGGACTGTGACCAAAGTTATCTGGATTCCATACCGCCACTAAATCTCGGTACGCTGCTATAATTTCATCTATTGACGCCCCGACCTCAATATCGAGAGTGTTGTAATCTTCTTCATTCATCATTAAGATTCTCCGCGTCTGTAAGGAAGCCGTATAACGCCCGAATTAACCGGCCCGCTACTGCCATTGAATTTAAGAGGCCAGCGAATTGCGGGTCCGGTTGAATGAGTTGTTATGTTGCCCGTCGCTTTAACCACGAATCGTAAAAACAGCTTTGAGAGTTTGCACCTACTAAAAATATCCGCCTTCAACTTCTGCCATCCCAGCATAATACTCGCCGTATGCTCCGCGATTGTGAAAAATTGCAGGGTCAATGCCGTTCGGCATAAGAGCGCGATAAGGCTGACGATACTCTATGCTGCGCTTCTCCCAAGCTAAGTCATCGTCAAACATAAACCAAAACACATGTGCCGCTAAACCAACAGCATATAACATCTCTGCGTCCTGATATATTTGCGGCTCAAAGTATGCGTGAACCTCTGTGAGCATCTGCATCAGTTCCTGCCTTAGCCCGTCTGTTTCAGAAAAGCCAGTTAGGTGTCCGGGTTCAATAATTCCGTACCAAGATAAAAACATTAAATGCAATCCTAACTCACGGTCACGGTCACCGTTTTTCCACTGATCTTTCAGAATCACGTAAGCATCTGCAAGCGTCGGCTCTCCATCAATTCCGATGCTTCGGTTCTCTAGATCCAGTGCTTTCTGTGTAATCGGCATAAAGTGTAGCTAACAAGAAGCAACATAATGATAAGTAGACCGCTAGCGGCATTTGGCCCGTATAACCATAAATTACCGACACCTGCCTGATCACTCCCCGAGCAGCATTTTACCGTACGCAGCGGTCTAACCCGAATATATCTACCGCTACGCGCTGCTTTGCAAGATATACCTGAGTGGTAATATACATCTTACAAAATCGCACCCCTGTTTTGCGCAATTGACCGGGTTTTGACTTGAACCTATGCAAACGCATGCAGACGCATGCAATCGGGTAGGAGGCGGGGTCGCCCCCGCCGTCCTCCCACACCACCGGACGTGCCGTTCGGCATCCGGCGGTTCACGTT
>JANOGZ010000135.1:0-1389 GCA_031406255.1 Pyrinomonadaceae bacterium
TGGGCGCAGCAGAAGAGTAACTCAAGTATTTATCAGTAGCGCTTTCCCGATTTGACTGGTGACGCCGGTCGGGTGCGTGTGGATTCTCCTTCAAGTGAGTCTCGGGCGAGGAGTTTCCAGCCAAGAAAACAAAAGGACCGCCCTTTGAAGGGCGGTCCTTTTGCTTTGAGGAAGCTACCACCAGCTTGTCAGTTCACTTGAATCGGGATGCTTCCGGCAGTGGAAACTGCCGTGTTCGTCTGCATGCGCTGCCAGTAGTCCTGCACGTATTTTTTAAAGTCGCCGTGCCCCCAGCGGGTGTAAAAGTCGTAATCCTTCATCTCTTTGTACACTTGATCATAGTTCCAGCCATACTGATTAAAGCGGTAGACGGCGCCGATCACGCCCGTGCGATGACGGCCACCCGCGCAATGCACAAAGAACTTGCCCGTTGAAGGATCATTGGCGAGTTTCAGGAACATCTCCACTTGTTCCTCTCTGGGATATTTTTTGGCGATCATGGGGATATGCACATAACGCATACCCATCGACTCAACCGCCCGCTTCTCATAAGACGTTGGATCATCGCGCAGATCAATCACCGTCTTGATGCCGAGCGCCGCCAGATCTTTGTAGTCTTCTTCCTTTGGTTGCGCGCCGCGGTAAAACCGCTCATCCATCTGGCCGAAGTTTTTAATCTTGATGTGTGAGGTCGCCTGCGGTGGTGGCGCTTGAGCGAGCGAGGCGACAGCCAGGGCAATGATGGTTATCAGAGTCGCAACACTAACGCGAAGGGGATTCCGATTCACGATCATTCTCTTACCTCCCAAGGGTTAAAGGGAAAGCCAGGTTAGCGTCGGGGGTTGAAGACCATCAAGAAGCTGGCGGCGGCGCCGCTTCTGCTCAAACAATTTTACGAATGTCGCGGAAGTTGACCTTTCATTCGTAAAGGCCATGGAAGCTATTAATCTTAGCGAAATATTTGCAAGATGGTACATGTCAATCTGACTGTACCGGAGTGTTACTCAATTGACGTTTTTCTCTAACGAAACTTTGTCAATCGAGCATCTAAGATTCAATCATAGCCGGTAATGGTTGTATCCTCTTCGTATTTACCCGGCGGTAATTTTATTACAATTTCGCCGCCGGAATTTAGGGCCTGGGAAAGTCAAAAATCTTGTTGCCTTTTCACGCGCATGATACTGTGCGTTTAAACAGGCCGCCGGTGGCAAAGGTTTTGCGGGGTAAGGAGTTCAGGGGGTCAGCGAAATCCGAAAGGATAACCGGGAACCGGAGTCGCGCATGACGGTACATGTCAAACATCTTCGACCTATAAAGGAAAGCATGAGCAGCCAAACACTCTCACATACATCGAGCCCGCCAGCTGCGAAGACCGACAGTGAAGCGTTG
>JANOGZ010000167.1:0-5855 GCA_031406255.1 Pyrinomonadaceae bacterium
GTCTCGGCCTCGATCTGCTCGCGCTCGATCTTAGGGCCGCCAACCAGCGTGATGCCGCGCGCGGCGAGCCATTCGACGAGACGACAAATGGTCTTCACCGCTTCCGGTTGGTGCGGTTTAACGAGGACGCCGACGCGACGAATAGCAGGCTCCACCATCAGGCACGAGAGTCCGAGGAAAAGAACGCCTGGCATGCGCCCCTCCCGATTAAGCGGCGCACAACTTTCCTGGCGAACGTTCAGGGGAAATTAACTACTTGTGGTTACGTTGAAAACGCCTCGGATGATATCTGCGGCTGCGGGGAGTGTCAACGCTTTCTATGCGCGAATTACTGGCAAACTTCGACGGTGGCGATGGATGTGGCGCGCGGAGTTGCCGGCGGTGGCGGCGATACTGGTTCGCGCGGTGCGGCGCGCGCTCCACACGCGCGCGAGCCGGGCAAGCTCCGCGCCGTCCGAGGACGGATCAACCAGCGTGACCCAGAGCGGCGTCGGCAGCCACGCCCACGCGGCGCCGTAGACCTGCTCGTTCAACTGCTCGACGCGCCGCTCCGTCTGCCACTGCAAATTCATCGGCGGCACGTCTTCCCAGCTTTCGTAGCAGCCATGTTGAATACACGGCGCGGGTTTGGCGCGGGCGTGGACGAGACATCCGACGCGCGGCTCGAAGAGCGGGCACGAATAGGTCTGCGCGTAGGTATCGCCCGCCGCGCGAAGCTTGTAGCGCGCCACCGCAGCGTGTGCACGCTGATACACGGCGCGGCGCGCTTCATCGGTTAGCCGGGGCGTGCGCGCCAGCGTTTCACGAATGGCGACGGCTTCCAGGCGCGTAATATGCACATTGACGAAATGCGCGTCGGTGCAGCAGCTGCCGGCCGTCGGACACGTCCGGCAATCGCGAGCCGCGGTTTCGTAGTGAAGCTTGATGTGGCTGTGGTAAGCGGCCTTGTGGCGCTGCAAACGCGCGAGAGCGACCGCTTCCGATAGTTCTTTCATCTCTTTTTAGCGCTCGTACACGGCGAGAAATTCGCGATTACCCTCGGCGCCGTGAATCGGCGATTCGATGGCGCCGCGCCGCACGCAGAGTCCCAAGTCTAGCGCGGCGCTGTTGACTTCTTCAATGACGCGCGCGTGCTGGGCCGCGTCGCTGACGATGCCGCCACGCCCGACTTCGCCCCGGCCCACTTCAAATTGCGGTTTAATCAAAACAATGAGACGCCCGCCCGCGGACAGCAGCGGCGCCAGCGCCGGCAGCACTTTGGTCGCGGAGATAAACGATACATCCATGACGATGAGATCAAATGTTGTCGAAAAATCCTCCGGCTGAAGATAACGCGCGTTGATGCCTTCTCTTACTTCAACGCGCGGGTCTGAGCGCAGCCGCCAGTCAATTTGATTATGCCCGACATCAATCGCGACGACGCGCCGTGCGCCGTGCTGCAGCAGGCAATCCGTAAATCCTCCGGTTGAAGCGCCGACATCCAGACACAGCAATCCGCCCGCATCAATACCAAATTCGCGAAGCGCGGCTTCGAGCTTGAAGCCCCCGCGACCCACATAGTGCGCCGCCGGATCGTCCGCCCCACGAATACGAATCGGCGCATCATGCGGGAAGGTTTCCGAAGGCTTGGCGACGCGCTGCTCACCGACAAGGACGATACCTGCCATAACCATCGCTTGAGCACGCGTGCGCGACGGAGCAAGACCGCGTTCGACCAGCAGCTTATCTATCCGTTCACCTCTCATTTGTGGAGATACTTTACCGCAAAAACGCCGCGTGGGCGTCGCTCCGGCAGGCGACATTATTTTGATACCCGCACGAGATTTCGCCCCGTCGAACCTTCCGCATGCGTAAAAAGGCCGGGACGCTGTGCCCGGCCTTTTAATATTGCTTTCTGTAAATATGCGGTCGTGTAAGGTCTACCGCGGGGGCACGCCTTCAAAGATACTCCTGACGGGATCACGCGGCGCTTCGCGGCGGGGCTGTTCATCGCGTGGGCGTCGCTCTCCCCCAAATATATCTTCGACGCGCTCACTGCGGCGTGGCCCTGGCTCAACACGTCCGACCACGGGCGGCGCGGCCGCACGTGGCGGTTCGGGCGTCTCCACCCGAACGGTGCGAGCCGGAGGAGTCGGCGGTGGTAGTTCCCTGCTTTTTTCAGCCCGCTCCTCATTCATCCGATCACGCTCCTCGCGCTCGACTGGAAGCTTGCGCAGCGCCGGGCCTGCCGCATCGTTTTCCCGCGTGCTCTCCGGCTTCCTCACAATCGCGGCGGCGCGCTCATCCGTCGGTTGAATTTTTGAACCCGCTGCTGTTTCGGCTGCATCCTCGATCGGCTTTGCAATAGAATTGTTCTCATCAGACGCGGCGACGAGCGGCTCTATTGCTGAAATTTCCGTGTCTTCGGCGTTCGCAGTGGCGTCTGTCGAAGGCGGCGCCGCGGCTGGAGGAGCCGTGGACGTAACGATCGCCGTGCTGGCGGGCGTTTTGTATCCCTGGTAGAGACGCAACGCGACCCCGCCAACGATAACTCCCACGAGAGCAGAGCCTAACACCAAGGCGAGCGTCCATGGGCGTCGCCCGGATGAGGTCATCTCCCGCGGCGATGGAGCAGTGATCACGATGCCCCTGTCGGCCGGCGAAACGCTGTCGAGCGGAACGACCGGGCGCGCCGTCTCGGCCTCCGTCTCGTCAAAGCGCGGTGTGGCTAACGTTATCTCGGACTCGTCCTCGGCGGCGATAATTTGTTCTTTCTGTGTCATGATGTCTCAGAATTAAAAGCGACCAACCACTTAGTTACGACAGTTACGGTAGCAATTTACGGACCACAAATTCAGCTTGTCGATTGCTTTCAGATGCCGCGAAGTCTCGGCCCGCTGTCCTTTTTGAGTACATAATTTCAGACACCACAGGGCACACGTCGACGCCAATCAACTGGCGTTTCATATCGAGAAGGTACTGTTAATAAAAGCCTCATTCGCTGACACGGAAAGAGCGCGCCGCTTTCGATCAATCCTCGCGGCGCGCTCGCAGATTTTGAAAAAGATTATGGCTCGACTTTACGCGGATGGGCGGACGGCGGCGCGCCGCTCCTCCAGCACATCCACCCCTTCTCTCACACGTGTGTAAATGCCATCCGCGTCGAGCCCGTATTTTGCCAGCAGCAATTTGGGGTCACCGTGGGTGATGAGGCGGTCGGGCACGCCCATGCGCAGGATGCGCACCTTGTCTTGCAATCCATTTTCTTCGAGCAGTTCTATCACGGCAGAGCCAAAACCGCCCGCTAAATAAGCTTCTTCGACGGTTACGATGAGCCGCTTGGTGCGCGCCAGAGCGAGCAGCAGACTCGCATCAAGCGGCTTGACGAAACGGGCGTTGACGATCGTCGTTTCAATACCGACTTTCGCCAACTGCTCGGCCGCTTTGAGCGAAGGATGAACCATCGAGCCGTAGGCGACAATGGCCACGTCGCCGTCCGCGTCGCGCAGGATTTCTCCCTTGCCGATCTCCAGCAGCTGCGGCTCGCGATCGAGCGCCACACCGATGCCATTGCCGCGCGGGTATCGCAGCGCGGCCGGCCCGGCGTGCTCGATCGCCGTCAGCAACATATCGCGCATCTCCGCCTCATCCTTCGGGGCCATCACAACCATGTTCGGCACGCCGCGCAAATAGGCGATATCGAGGAGGCCGTGATGCGTCGGCCCATCGCCGCCAACTATTCCCGCGCGATCCATACAGAACGTCACATTGAGATTCTGGAGACAGACGTCGTGCACGATTTGGTCGAACGCGCGCTGCAAAAAGGTTGAATATATGGCCGCCACCGGCTTTAAGCCCTCGCACGCCATCCCGGCCGAAAATGTCACACAGTGTTGTTCGGCGATGCCGACGTCGAAAGCGCGTTCCGGAAACTTTTCAAGCACCTTATCGATACCGGTCCCGTCCGGCATCGCCGCCGTCAGGGCGACGATCTTTTCATCCTTCGCCATCAACTCACAAAGCGTCTGGCCAAAGACAGCGGTGTATGAAGGAGCTGTGGCGGCAGACTTGATGAGATTACCGGTGGTAATGTCAAACGGGCCGGTCGCATGCCATTTATAGTAATTCTTCTCGGCCGTCGCATATCCTTTGCCCTTGGTCGTCAGCGCATGCACGATCACCGGCCCGTCCTTGATTTGCTGCGCCTCACGCAGCGCCGCCACCAGCGCCTGCGTATCGTGTCCGTCAACATAACCGATGTACTTGAAGCCGAGTTCGTTGACGAGCGCCCCAGGAAGGACGGCCGCCGCCAGCGCATCCTTGACCGTCTTGGCCGCTTGGTGCAGGCGCTCGCCGACGGTCGGAATCGCGCGCAACGTCTCGCCCACTTCGTCTTTGAATCGATGATATCCCTGCGCCTCGCGGAGACGATTAAGATAACCAGTCAGCGCGCCGACCGCCGGCGCGATCGACATCTCGTTGTCGTTCAGGAGTACGATCAGGCGCGTTTTCAAGTGGCCCGCCTGATTGATCGCCTCCATCGCCATGCCGCCCGGTAGACTCGCGTCGCCGATAACCGCGCACACATGATGCGTTTCATGACGAAAATCGCGCGCGATCGCCATCCCCAGCGCGGCGGAAATCGAAGTCGAAGCGTGGCCCGCCCCAAACGTATCGTATGGCGACTCGTCGCGGCGCAGGAAGCCGCTGATTCCGCCATACTGCTTGATAGTCGGAAGCTGGTCGCGGCGACCGGTAATGATCTTGTGCGCGTAAGCCTGATGACCGACATCCCAGACGAGGCGATCAAGAGGCGTATCGAACGCGTAGTGCAGCGCCACGGCGAGTTCCACAGCGCCGAGCGAAGCGCCGGTGTGGCCGCCCACACGCGACATTGTTTCAAGAATATACTGGCGTATCTCCTGAGCCACTCCAGGCAATTGGTTCTGGCGGAGACGACGCAAGTCGGCCGGAGAGTTGATCTTCTGTAAGAGTTTCATCGGGAGCTTATTGTAGCGCGGGAAGCAGAGTTTTTCCATGTCAGGGAATAGTCAACTTACGGGTAGCCTCGTAGATTATTGCTCGCCTCACAGAAATTTTTCAGACCACCGCATAAACCCGCGCGTCTAAAGATTCGTCAACGCCGCCACCGGCAACCTCCGCGTGGTTGCACGGCTGGGTTCATTAACGAATACTTGAAGATATTGGTACTGACTGATGATCAGTCCGATTTTGACGGAGAACACAAGGAAAACAAGGAAAATGAAGAACATATTCACTAAAGCGGGCGTCACGCTGGGGCTCGCCGTGGGGCTCGCCGCCTCCTCGGCCTTTGCGCAATCCGCGTCCGGGCAGGGCGGCAGCGCTGATAACGGGGCTCAGCAGCGAAGCGAGCGCATGGAAAAACGCCACAAGCGGGGCGGCCGGGGCATGCGTATCCTGAGCGAACTAAATCTGACGGATGCGCAGAAGCAGCAGATTCATGATATGCACGAACGCCATGGTCAAAGCATCAGGGCGCAGCGCGAAGAGTTGCACCAAATATTCCAGCAGCGCAGAGCCGGGGGCACGCTCAGCGCCGAACAGGAAGCGCGCGCCCAAACTCTACGCGCCGAGCTGAAAGAATCAAACGCTCGTTTGCATAACGAAATGCTTAACTCCCTGACGCCCGAACAACGGGCGCGATTCGAGCAAATAAAACAGGAGCATAAGGCGCGGCGTGAAGAACGTCGCGGACGTCGCGGGACAATGCAAAATAACGAGCAGTAAAGAACACTTCCATACCGGATGAACATCATCAAGCGGCCCGGCTCTCTAGAGAGCCGGGCCGCTTGATGATGTTCATCCGGTATGGAAGTGTTCTTTACTGCTCGTTA
>JANOGZ010000184.1:0-2260 GCA_031406255.1 Pyrinomonadaceae bacterium
CGCCCGCCTTCTCCAGCGCATCCTGCAGGACGACCGCGTTCATCACCGTGGCGAGCATGCCGATATAATCGGCCGAGGAGCGATCCATATCGCCCGCGCTTTTCGAGACGCCGCGAAAGATGTTGCCGCCGCCGACCACGATGGCGACCTCGACCCGGAGGGCGTGAACGGCCTTGATTTCTTCCGCGACCGAACGCGCGATATCAACATCAACGCCGTAATTTTGCGCGCCCATTAACGCTTCGCCGGAGAGCTTCAATAAGACGCGGCGATAGACGGGCGCCGCGGAAGCCCCGTCGCCACTCCGCGCCGGACCTCCGTCACTCCACCGGATATTACTGGTCCCACTCTGTATGGTCACTGGATTACAACAGGGCGGCCACTTCGCCGCCGAAGTCGTCGCCGCGTTTCTCGATGCCCTCACCCATCTTGTAGCGTGAAAAGCGGCGAACCGTAATACGCTCTTTAATGCTCGCGATCTTTTCCGTCAACAGGTCACCGATCGTCTTCGCGGGGTCTTTGACGAAGGGCTGATCAATCAGCACCGCCTCCTCGTAAAACTTATTCAGGCGGCCCTCGACGATTTTGTCGATCACCTGATCGGGCTTGTTCGCATTCTTCGGATCGTTTTTGGCCTGCGCGCGGGCGATCTCTCGTTCTTTGGCGAGCGCTTCAGCGGGCACTTCCTCGCGCGAGACGTAGCGCGGTTCGGCCGCCGCGATGTGCATCGCGATGTCTTTCACGAGTTGCTGGAATTCTTCCGTGCGCGCGACGAAATCGGTCTCGCAGTTTACTTCGACCAGGACGCCGACTTTGCCGCCCATATGGATATAAGAACCGACCGCGCCTTCCGCCGCGATGCGACCTTCCTTCTTCTTGGCCGAAGCCAGACCGCGTTTGCGCAAAATCTCGATGGCCTGTTCCTCGTTGCCGCCCGCTTCGACGAGAGCGTTCTTGCATTCGAGCATGCCCGCACCGGTCTTCTCACGAAGCGACTTGACCGCGCTCGCCGTAATATCCGCCATACTTCTTGTCTCCTAATGGTGATTATCAGAACTAAAGCGCAGCCCGGCGGGAGAGGTCCCGAAGTCCCGAAAGGCTGCGCTTCGCCGAAAATTGGAAATCTCTGCCCTGTGCCGTGCTTAGCTGGCCACGCTCACCGACTCTGCGTCCTTATCCTGTTCGGGCGAGGACTGTGGCTCCGTTCCGATGCTTTCCTCTGCTGAAGCGCCGGTCGCTCCGCGCACGGGCGCGCCCGTCCCCGCCTGCGGGTGATCGCCGATGCTGTCAGGCTGCTGTCCTGTTTTACCGAAACCCTGATTGCCGGGGACAGACACTTGCGTTTCCGCCGAAGGCGCGGACGCGCCCATGTCCGTTATGTTTTCGGCGGCGCGGCCCGGATCGCGCTTCATCGTTACGGAAGAGGTGGGCGGTTGCTGCGTGCTGCCGCTACTGCCTTCACCTGGTTGAGCCGCTTGCGGAGGCTGCTCCGTCGCCGCTCCCTCCTCCTCGGCGTCTTTCGAACGGATCTGCTGCCCTTCGACCACCGCATCGGCGATGCGCGAAGCGAAGAGGCGCACGGCGCGCAACGCATCGTCGTTGCCGGGGATGATGTAGTCGATCCCCTCGGGCGAACAGTTGGTGTCAACGACGGCGATGACAGGGATGCCGAGCCGATTTGCCTCGGCCACGGCGATCTCTTCCTTGCGTACGTCAATAATAAAAATGGCATCAGGCAGGCGCGTCATGCTCTTGATGCCGGACAGGTTCTTCTCGAGAATTTCGCGTTCGCGGTCGAGTTTGATGCGCTCCTTCTTGGTGAGCAGTTCATAGCGGCCATCGGTCTGCATCGCTTCAAGATCGCGCAGGCGCTTGATGGATTTCTGAACGGTCTGGAAGTTTGTCAACAAACCGCCCAGCCAGCGTTGATTGATGTAGAACTGACCGGCGCGCGCCGCCTCTTCGCGTATCGCATCCTGTGCTTGACGCTTCGTTCCGACGAAAAGCATCGTGCGACCGCGATCCTCGCCAATCAGGTTCGTGACGAACTGGATGGCGTCGCGGAACATGCGCTGCGTCTTCTGCAAATCAATGATATTGATGCCGTTGCGCTCGCCGAAAATGTATTCTTTCATCTTCGGGTTCCAGCGCCTGACTTGGTGGCCGAAGTGGACGCCGGCCTCCAAGAGTTCTTTCATGGTAACGGAAACCAAAAGTGAGCCTCCTTCAATTGGATTGGTTTAGTGTACTCGCCGCGCTC
>JANOGZ010000193.1:0-5291 GCA_031406255.1 Pyrinomonadaceae bacterium
CGATGCGATGATGGCCGCCCGTTTCCGCGAGGGGGCGCGACGCCGCTTGATTGAAGAGGGGCGCGACCCCGACGATCTGGATGCGATGGGCCTCGCCGTGGCGCGCGAGCGAAAGGTCTGGACGCGCACGCGCCTCACAGACCTCGGCATCGAACGCGCCACGTGGTGGGGTTGGCCCAATATTTACACCTACACGAAGAGCCTCGGCGAACAACTGGTCGCCGCTGAGACCGATATGGTGCGGACCATCGTGCGCCCCAGCATCGTCGAATCCGCACTCGCCTATCCTTTCCCGGGCTGGAACGAGGGCTTCACGACGACCGCGCCGCTGATCTTCATTTCACTGAAGGGTCAGACGAAGATTCCGGTCAACGAAAAATTGATACTCGATATCACGCCCGTCGATGCGGTCGCCGCCGTGATGGTCGCCGTCGCGGCACAGGCGTGCGTCGAGGAACCGCGACTCGTCTATCAGGCCGCCACCGGCGACAGCAATCCGAACGAGACGCGACGCATCGTCGGTTTGCTGGGGCTCTACCGCCGCAAACATTTTCAGGAGAAAGGGACGGGGATCAAGTTCGTCAATGAGATCGTGGCGCGCACCGAACCGCGCCCCGTCAGCCCCGCGCGCTTCGACGCAACTTCGACGCCGATGGTCAACTCGGCGGCGAAGCGCGCCGCGACGCTGCTCGACCGCGTGCGCCCGCGCTGGGGCGGAGGCCGCTTCGCGGATGTCATTGACCGCGCCAAAAAGAGCGTCGACCGGATCGAGGAAATAACACGCGAGACGAAAGAGGCGTTCGAGATGTTTCACCCCTTCACGGTCGAGAACGCCTACATCTTCCGCGCCGATAACGTGCGGTCACTGTTTTCGCGGATACGCAAAGACGAACAGGCGCTGCTGCCGTGGCATCCGGAGAAGTTCGACTGGTACGACTACTGGATGAACACGCATTTCCCCGGCCTCCAGAAGTGGGTCTTTCCCAAACTCGAAGAGGATTTGCGCGCGCAGCCGAAGCGTATTTATACCTATCGCGATTTGCTGGAGCTGTTCGAGACTTCCACCAAGCGATTTGCCACACGCGTCGCGATGCGCATCGAGCGCGACGGACGCAAGGAACAGTACACCTATGCGGACCTGCAGGAGCTGGCGACGCGCGCCGCCGCATTTCTGGCCAGCGAGAACGTCCGGCCGGGCGATCGCATCGTCCTCGTCAGCCACAACGCTCCCGAGTGGGGCATCAGCTACTTCGGCATTTTGAAAACGGGTGCGACGTGCGTTCCCGTTGATCCCGAGAGCACGACCGACGAGATCGTCAATTTCACGCGCGCCAGCGGCGCCGTCGGCATCATCACCAGCGAGGAGATGTATGAGAAGCATCCCACACTGCGCGACGCGATCGCCGCCGGGGGGCTGGCCGAAGTTCGCGTCTGGCGCTTTGATGAGGTGTTCACGCTCACCGATCCGAAGACGGAAGATCAGCGCATCACGCTGCTGCCGCAAAGAGTGCAGGCCCAATCGCTCGCCTCGTTGATTTTCACGTCGGGCACGACGGGTCAGCCGAAAGGCGTCATGCTGTCGCACAAGAATCTGACGAATATGGTCTCGATGCTGTCGTCAGTATTCGACATGACGACGCGCGACGGCGTGCTGTCGGTCTTGCCGCTTCATCACACGTTCGAATTCTCCACCGGCTTTCTGACGCCGCTCAGCCGGGGCGCGCAGATCACCTACTTGCCTGAACTGAACGGCGAAGAACTGGCGCGCGCCATTAAGAACGGTCATGTCACGGGTATGGTCGGCGTGCCGGCGCTGTGGGAACTGCTTCATCGCCGGATCATGAACCGTCTGAATGAAAATGGTGAGTGGGTCGGACGCGCCGCCGAGTTATTGATCAGCGCCAACAGTTGGTTGCGCGATAACACGCCGCTTAATTTAGGACAGATTGTTTTCCGGCCGATTCATACAGGGATGGGCGGGCGCATACGCTATCTGATCAGCGGGGGCTCGGCCCTGAACGAGCGCGTCAAGCGAGAGATGCACGGCCTCGGCTTTACGATTCTCGAAGGTTACGGGTTGACGGAAGCATCGCCGGTGCTGACCGTGACGCGCCCGCAAAACCGCCTGATCGCCGCCAGCGTCGGAAAGCCGCTGCCGGGGGTCGAAGTGAAAATCGTCGAAGCAGATCCGGGCGGCGTCGGCGAGGTTATTGCGCGCGGCGCCAATGTCATGGTCGGCTATTACGAGAATGAGGACGCCACGCGCGCTGCTCTCGTCAACCGCTGGCTCTACACGGGCGACATCGGCCGCCTCGATTCGGAAGGCAATCTCTATCTGGTCGGCCGCTCGAAAGAGATCATCGTTGATACAAACGGTAAGAATGTCTATCCCGACGAGATCGAAGAACTCTATAACACCTCGCCGTTCATCAAAGAATTAAGCGTCGTCGGCCTCTCCGATGGGATCGGGGAAAAGGTCGCGTGCCTGATCGTGCCGGATTATGATCATGACATCGCGCTTTCGCGTGCCGAGGCGCAGCACAGAATAGAAGAACACTTCCGGGATGTTTCCTCGACGCTGCCCTTCTTCAAGCGCGTTAAAGTCCTCCATTTCTGGGAAGCCGACTTGCCACGCACCGCGACGCGTAAAGTCAAGCGCGGCGCAGTGACCGCCACGATAGAAGCGCTCGAACAGGAAGAGCGCGCGGGCGTGCGCCACGAGCAACCCCCCGCCAGCAAAGATGGCGAAGCGGCCTGGCTGCTCGATATCGTCGCCACCGTGTCCAACAAGCCGCGCCCTCAGGTAACGATGAATTCACGCCTGAGTGATCTGGGGTTTGATAGCCTGATGTACGTCGAACTGGCGACCGCCATCGAACAGGCCGGCGGCACGCTGACTTCGCCCGAGACGCTTACGGAAGTGCGGGATATGCGCGAGCTCTTTGGCGCGGTGACGCGCCAGCCCTCCAAAGCAGAGAAAGAGTCGTCCGCGGCCTACGCCCATAAAGAGCGGCGAGAGGATAGCGATATTTATATCCCGTCGGTCGTCCGCACCGTCGGCAACAAGGGACTCGATGTCTTGCAGCGCTTATTCTATGAAAGGGTGCTGCGCACGCGCTGTGAAGGCTGCTCAAACATTCCCGTCCACACAAACTTTATCGTCGCCGGCAACCATAACTCGCACCTCGATATGGGGCTGGTGAAGGTCGCGCTCGGAGAACAGGGCCGGGACATGGTCGCGCTGGCGGCCGCTGACTACTTCTTCGATAATAAGTACAAGCGCGCTTACATGGATAATTTCACCAACCTCGTGCCGATGGAGCGCAGCGGCTCGCTCCGCAAGTCTCTCCGGCATGCGCGCTCGTTTCTCGACCGCGGCTACAACGCGCTTCTCTTCCCCGAGGGCACGCGCTCACTGACCGGCGAGATGGCCGAGTTTAAGCCTGTTATCGGGTACCTCGCGCTCGCTTCGCGCGTCGGCATCCTGCCCATCTATATCCACGGTACATACGAGGCGCTACCGAAGGGATCAAACGTCTTGAAGAGCCGCGACGTCGGCGCGCGCATCGGGCGGTTTCTCTCGATCGAAGAGCTCGAAGACTTAACAAAAGGCATGCCGAAATCCGAAGCTTATCGCCTGATCGCGGCGCTCGTCAGACATGAGGTCGAGAATTTGCGCGACGGAACCAAGCATAGTTTCGACGCGAAATCGCTCCGGCGCCGCTGGAAAACAGAACGTCGCGCGGAAGAGACGCACAGCCCGACAACGCTCGACCAATTCGCTGCCACCGGAGACTGAAGGCGCTCAGCCAGCAGTGGTCAGTGGTCAGTGGTCAGTGGTCAGCCGATCAGTTGTGGTGTCGATCTGTCATGGCGCACGCTTCTTCATGTTAGCTGAAAGCTGATAGCTGATTGCTGAAAGCAATCAAAGATGACTTCTCAGACACCCGCTAAACGCCGTGTGGCCCGCAAAACTACGGGGAAAGCGACCACGAAGACGGCCACGAAGAAAACCGCGCTGGCCAAAAAAGCGCGACCCCTGACGCTCGTGACCGGCGGCACGGGTTTTCTCGGCGCGCATCTCGTCCGCCAGATGCTGGAGGCGGGAGAAAAAGAGATCCGCGTTCTGGCGACGACGACTCCACCGTGGCTCACAGAACTCGGAGTGGAGATCATCGAGGGCTCAATCACCTCGCCTGACGTGGTGGCGCGGGCGCTCGAGGGAGTAACGGCGATTTATCATCTCGCGGGGCGCGTCTCACGCGAAAAAGATGAGGCTCGCCAGATGTATACCCTGCATGTTGATGGGACGCGGGTGCTCTGCGACGCGGCGCGTGATTCGGGCGTCACAACCATCGTCATGGCCTCGACCAGCGGCACCCTCGCCGTCACTGAAACAGGCGATGTCATTCCCGATGAGGAGTGGCCGCCACCGCTGGAAATCATCTCACGGTGGCCCTACTATGCGAGCAAATACTATCAGGAGCGGGTCGCCCTTGAACATTTTTCCGGGCGCGATCGGCGACTCGTCATACTCAATCCGAGCCTGCTGCTCGGCCCCGGCGACGAACGCCTCAGTTCGACGAAAGTGGTGCTCGATTTCCTCGCGCGCAAAATCATTTCCGTGCCTTCAGGCGGCCTCAGCTTCGTGGATGTCCGCGATGTGGCGGGCGCCTTGCGGGCGGCGATGCTGCGCGGGAGACACGGCGAGAGATACCTGCTCGGCGCGGCCAACTGGTCGTTCGAGAAGTTCTTCGGCCGCCTCGAACGCCAGACGAAGACGCCCGGGCCGAGATTCTCTCTGCCTTCGAAGCTCGCCCTCTCCGGCGCGCAGGCTTTCCATGCTCTTTATCGTCACTGGAAGCTCGCGCCGCCGGTCGAACCCGCAGAGATCGAGATGGCGGGATATTTCTGGTATCTGGATTCGTCGAAAGCCGCGCGCGAGTTGGATTTTATACCGCGCGACCCGTCCGAGACGCTCCACGATACGATCACCTACGTGCGCAAAAACTTCCTCGGCAACCAGGCTTTCGCCTGAGAGGGCTAAATATTTGAGGCGGTTTAGAAATCAGCCCGGCGGGGCGAGATGTTGATAGCTGTGGCGGCAACCAGCCTCTGTCTAGCAGCGGAGGTGAAGTATTATCAAGGGCGGGCGGAGCTAAGGTGTAGAGTGGGAGGCGAGTGTTTGGTTGGGATGATGTATTAGGCGTCAGAAGCGACGTAAAATAATGCGTCAATTAGGACGTCTACTTATAGTTAGATGCTTCTCGGTTACAACATGCCTCGTGACC
>JANOGZ010000200.1:0-2493 GCA_031406255.1 Pyrinomonadaceae bacterium
CGTGCCGCTGAGATGGGAGAGTATTCGATCGGCCTCGTCGCGCGTGAGCACAACCGGTACGCGCACGGGCCGTTTGGCCCGCTCGATGCCATCGATGAATGGTAAGTCCAGGTCTAAGACCTCACGATAAAGAAAAAGAAGGGCAGAAAGCGTTTGATTCTGCGTGGAGGCAGCGACCTGACCATCCGTTGCCAGATGCGTCAGGTACTGGCGGATTTCATTTACTCCCATCATTCGCGGGTGGCGTTTATGATGGAAGAGGATAAAACGTTTGATCGCTTGCACATAAGCTTGTTCTGTACGGATACTATAATGCTTCAGTCGGATGTGGTGTCGAACCTGGTCGAGCAGGAGTGGCTTTTCTCTCATGAGGGATACTCTAAGCAGGAGATTGGTACAGATAAGCTTGGTGGGGTTGCGCAGATTATGCAATAAGGTGCGCGGTAAAAGCTAGACTTTTTAGTGAATAGACCACAGGTTGCGGTAAAATCATGGCGAACCGTAGTTTTACTGGAATGTGCGGTATAAGTCCTGAATTTAAAGAAAATACCGGATCATCCGGTCTACTTATAGTTAGATTTCCACCGCTATGGCATCTCTGAAATCTTACTGCTAAACTAAACTGCACATTAAGGAGGTGCTTGAATGTCAACGGAGGCTATCACCTTAGAGATTGATTCTGAAGCGGCTCAAGCCTTCAAATCCGTGTCTGCTGAGGAGCGAGAGAAGTTACAATTCTTGCTTGGCATTTGGTTAAAGGAATATGCCAAAGCTGATGCCGCCTCTTTAAAGGAGACTATGAATGAGATTAGCCGGAAAGCGCAAAGCAGAGGTCTAACGCCAGAAATCCTGGGGTCAATTCTTGAGGAAGAATGATTTGCGCTTAGTCTTCGATACCAACGTGATCGTGAGCGCGGCTTTGCTTGCTGGTTCTGTTCCCAGAAGGGCATTCGACAAGGCTCTTGATAAAGGAACGATTCTAATTTCCGTCCCGGTGTTGCTCGAATTGGCTGAAGTCCTGAGCCGCAAGAAGCTCAACAAGTATTTGCTTGAAGAGGAACGAATGCGCTTTCTTGTAGTGTTGCTTAAGGAAGCCGAACTGGTTGAGATTACCGAAGCAGTTACTGATTGCAGAGATGTTAAGGACAATAAGTTTCTGGAATTGGCAGTTAGCGGGGAAGCAGATTGTATCGTTAGCGGCGATGATGACTTGCTCATTCTCAATCCTTTCCGCGGGATTTCGATTCTTTCACCGAGAGAATTCTTGAGTGATTCATCGCAGCAGGAAATCTAACAACGGCATGCACCCGACCGCGAATAGCGTTGCTTTCATGCGCGAGGCTTGTCGCTGCCGCAGTTGTGTGCGCGGCGGGTGATGCCGGGCGTTAGATTTCTGCTGAGTGGTCAGACTACTGCTCTCTGAAGAGTCGTTATGAGTTGTGTGTGCCAAGATGAATATGAGAGCCCCGCGCGTCATCTGATTCTTGAAAGGTCGTGCTAATCTGCTCGCCAGCCGGCGAGTCGAGAGTTGGATAGTGCTCATGGCGGTGCTGGCGGCGGGTGTGGAGGTAACGCCGGACGAAATCTAACAAGGGGATGGAGCCGACCGGAATAAGCTGGTCTCTCATCGCGAGGCTAGCCTCTATTCGAGGTTGTCTCCCGGCGGCTCATCCCCGGCGTTAGGCCGCTAAATCACGCTGTGCTTTTTATGGGAGGTGATCCATGACTATTCGGCTCGAACACGCTAACCTCATCGTGCGGGACATTGATGCCACGATTCGATTCCTGCGGACGGCATTTCCCGAGTTCCGCATACGCTTCGACGGCGAGGACCCGAACGGCAGGCGGTGGGTGCACGTCGGAACAGATGACACTTACATTGCGCTGACTCAATCAACTGTTGAGCCCAAGGAACGCTGGACGCCGTATACAGATATGCCAGGCGTAAACCACCTCGCTTACGAGGTTGATGACGTAGAGTCGTTGCGTGAGCGACTCAAATCGGCGGGCTACAAAGACTCGACGATTCCGAACAAGCACCCTTACCGCAAGCGGGTATACTTCTATGACCCCGACGGTAATGATTGGGAATTTATCCAGTATCTGTCAGAGGACCCGGCGAAGCGACATGATTACACGTCGCCCGACCATTGACATGCACTGGAGGCCGGAGCGGCCTAACAACGGCATGCACCCGACCGCGAATAGCGGGGCCTTCATCCGCGAGACTTGAAAGGTATCTAGATTGAGTGCGCGGCGGGTGATGCCGGGCGTTAGATCGCTTTAGTAGTGTGATAGGCTAGAAAACAGAATGAGCAATCAGCAGTGCATATTTTGCGCAATTATTGAAAGAGACCAGAATGGTTTCATCGTCTATGAAGACTCCCATGCTGTGGTTTTCTTAGACAAGCATCCTATCAATGTTGGTCATGTTCTCGTTGTGCCTAAACATCACGTGGAGTCATTTTACGAATTGGATGAGAAGGCTTTTAT
>JANOGZ010000217.1:0-1588 GCA_031406255.1 Pyrinomonadaceae bacterium
CCCCTGATATTGTTCATCATCCATCTATTTCACGGTGGATAAATCGGTCGGGCCGGAGGCCGTGCAAAGATCGGAAGATTCGGTCTCATTTTCCAAATATGGAGAGGAACAGAAGTAAAGCCGATTTACAAACATCGTGAAATAGATGGATGATGAACAATATCAGGGGTTACGTGCGATCACGCTTCAGACGCCGGGGGCGCTTTAATGGAGGCTTACGGGGGGCAGCGCACATCTTGACGGGTTCTGAAATCGCGTGCTAGACTCGCAACCTTTTGATACGCACGCATTTTCATCCTTCATGGAGGCGGCCCTCGCCTCTCGTTCGATCGAGATAAATTTTGCTATGGTCTTTCTGGCTTTCGCCGAAAACTCGATTCAACTCGTACCGGACGGCACCCTCTTTCTTCATATCGTAATTATTTTGCTGATGGTTTTTCTGCTGAACAGAACGCTGTTCAAACCGATCAACCTTATTCTCGAGGAGCGCGAGCGACGCACGAGCGGGCGCGCGGGTGATGCGCGCGACACTTTGCGGCGTGTTGAAGAAAGCATGGCGCGTTACGAGCGCTCCTTGCGCGAGGCGCGCACCGAGAGTTATCGGCTCCTGGAGCAAGAGCGCGCCGAGGCGATGCGCGAACGACAGATGAGATTGAATGGAGTGCGTGAAGAGATCGGAAGCTTGATCGAGGAGCAGAAAAGAGGCATTCAGGCGCAGGCGGAGGAAGCCCGCGCGACGCTTGCGCGGGATGCTCGCCAGGTTGCGGCCGAGATCAGCGCGCACATTTTGCACCGTCCGACTGGTGGGGCCTCGCCGACGGGAGCCCGCGTCTAAATATTTCTTATGCTGCTAAGTTTTATCGTCAACAATTATTTGCTCGCGGCTGATCCGGGCGGCACGCCGTGGTGGAACTATCCGGGTTTTGAAGTGTGGAGATATTTCAATCTCTTTCTATTCATCGGTGCGCTTGTTTACATCCTGCGCCGTCCCATCGGGGAGGCGCTGCGGACGCGTCGCGAGGGGATTCGCCGCGACCTGATGCGCGCGCAGGAAGAACGCAACGCGGCGCTCGCCAAGCTAGAGGAAGTTGATGCGCGACTGGCGCAGCTCGATACGGAAGTTGCCGCGATCCGGGAACAGGCGCAGCGCGAAGCGGCGGCGGAGCATGAGCGAATCGCGCGCTCGACGGAAGATGAAGCGCGAAAATTACGCGAGCAGGCGCAACGGGAGATCGAAAATGCGGGGAAGGCCGCGCGCTCAGATCTGCGCCGCTACGCGGCCGAGCAGAGTGTGCGTCTTGCTGAAGAGATGATCCGCCGTGAAATGCGTCCGGAGGATGATGCGCGCCTGATGCAAGGTTACGTCGAAGACTTGGGAGGGATCAGGCGTTGAGCGTGCAGACGATGGCGCGGCGTTATGCGGCGGCACTGGCCGATGTCGTAACAGCGCGTGGCGAGGCGGAGGCCCATCCCGCGAGACCCGCGACCAGGGTGAGGGAGATCAGCGCGCCGAGTCCCACCCGCGACACCGATCCGCCATCGCTGATCCTTCGGGCCGCTATCGCCAAGACCAGGATCGGCACCAGCA
>JANOGZ010000240.1:0-1982 GCA_031406255.1 Pyrinomonadaceae bacterium
TCAGATCTTGCACTTTTAAAGATTCTTATGTTGTTAAGTCGGTCGCCTTCAGTCCCAATGGGAAGATTCTTGCCAGCGGTGGTAGTAGCCATACCGTCGAGCTTTGGGATGCTGCGTCCGGAGTAGAGTTGCGCACTCTCACAGCGCACCCAGACGCCGACTTCTTCTCCGCCCGCCGTCCTCTTGGGCCGGTCCTCTCAGTCGCCTTCAGCCCTGACGGGAAGACTCTCGCCAGCGGAAGTCTCGACAATACCATCAAGCTGTGGGATGTCACGACCGGGGCTGAGTTGCGCACTCTCACAACGCAGTTTGAAAGGTCCAACTCAGTAGCCTTCAGTCCTGATGGGAAGGCCCTCGCCAGCAATTGGGACAACACCGTCAAGCTGTGGGATGTCGCGACCGGAGTAGAGGTGCGCACCCTCAAAGGGCATTCTGCTGAGGTTCGCTCAGTAGCCTTCAGTCCTGATCGAAAGACTCTTGCCAGCAGTAGTGGAGACAAGACCATCAAGCTGTGGAATCTCGTGACCGGAGCAGAGTTGCGCACCCTCAAAGGGCATTCTGCTGATGTCACCTCGGTTGCCTTCAGTCCTGATGGGAAGACTCTTGCCAGCGGTAGTATAGACGGGACTAACAAGCTGTGGGATGTCGCCACTGGGGCGGAACTGCGCACTTTCAGAGGGCATTCGTCTACTGTTAGCTCGGTCGTATTCACTCCAAACAATAAATACTTGGTAAGCGGGAGTTTGGATTCGACCCTCAAAGTATGGGAGGCCACTTCCGACAAAGAACTCGCCAGCTTGATTGCCCTTGATGAAAATGATTGGCTTGTCGTCACACCTGACGGCCTCTTCGACGGCTCGCCTGCCGCGTGGAGCAAGATCATCTGGCGATTCAACAACAATACTTTCGACTACGCTCCCGTCGAAGCCTTCTTCGGCGACTTCTACTATCCCGGTCTGCTCGCCGACATCTTTGCCGGTAAGCGTCCCAAAGCGCCGTCTGACATCGCGCAAAAAGATCGCCGCCAGCCGCAGTTGAAATTGACGCTGAACGGCGGTCAAGCTATGGCCGCCAGCGCCGCGCGTAACGTGACGATGAAGATTGATGTCGCGCAAGCACCAGCCGGAGCGCAGGACGTGCGCCTATTCCGCAACGGCTCGCTCGTAAAAGTCTGGCGCGGCGACGTTCTGAAAGGCCGGAGCAGCGCCGTGTTGGAGGCCACGCTTCCAATCGTCGCCGGAGAAAACACGCTCACCGCCTACGCTTTCAATAGCGATAACGTCAAGAGCACCGACGCCGCGCTCGCAGTCACAGGGGCTGAGAGTTTGAAGCGTCCGGCGAAACTTTACGTGCTCGCCGTCGGCGTCAACCGCTACGCCAACGCGAGCTTCAATCTCAAATATGCCGTCGCCGACGCGGAAGAGTTCGGCGGTGAGTGGCAGCGACAGCAAGCGCAAGTCGGACGTTATGCCGAGACGGTCGTCGTCCCGCTGCTCGACGCGGAGGCGACGAAAGCGAACATCCTGCTGGCGATTAAGCGTCTGGTCGAGGTTGAGACGCCGCCGCTCCCCGCCGGTGCGCCGAAGCAGTTGGGGAAACTCAGATACGCCAACCCGGAAGACGGGGTGGTCGTCTACTTCGCCGGTCACGGCACGGCGCAGCAGTCGCGCTTCTATCTCATCCCGCACGATCTCGGCTACAAGGGAAAAGTTAATAGCATCGACACCGCTGGTCTTGCGACGCTGCTCGCGCACAGCATTTCTGACAGAGAACTGGAAGAAGCATTCGAGCGGCTCAACGCGGGTCAGCTCCTGATGGTGCTCGACGCGTGCAATTCGGGCCAGGCTCTCGAAGCGGAAGAAACACGCCGGGGGCCGATGAACTCGAAAGGATTGGCGCAACTCGCTTATGAGAAGGGTATGTACATCCTCACGGCTGCGCAGAGTTTCCAGGCAGCACAAGAGGCGTCACGATTGGGGCAC
>JANOGZ010000261.1:0-2348 GCA_031406255.1 Pyrinomonadaceae bacterium
GACGTCTGCGCTATATTGACGGTTGTACAGACAGCCTGCTCATTCCGCCGCAAATGTTAGGCGATCCGTGCCTGAACGCCCTCTACTTTCCCGCCTGCGTTTCGCAAACGGAGCATACGCATCCGTCCGCCCGCATCGGCCTGGTCGTGCGCGGCGCGGGCGAGTGTCGCACGCCGGAGGCGACATTTTCGCTTTTTCCCGGCCTCACCTTCATCATCCGCGCCGGGGGGCGACACAGTTTCAGGACGACGGAAGAGGAGATGCTCGTCGTCGCCTATCATCCGGACAGCGATTACGGACCGACGCACGAGGCGCACCCGATGATTAACCGCACGATGGTGCGAGGCGTTCCGGCTTCGCAAATCGAACAGATACGCACACGTGAAGGGGACTAAGGAAAGTTAAGAAAGCTGACCGCCTCATGCCCCACGTTCTCGTCTACGGTTCCGATCACCTGGCCTTTCGTATCATCGAGCAGCTGTGTGCTGAAGGGTGCGCGGTAAGCGTGATCGCCTCGCCCGGAAGCTGGCTGGCGAGCGCCGGTCTGCCGAGTGGTGCGAGCGGTGCATGTATCACTGCGGTTTCGCGCGAACAGGGAACGGAGTCGGCGCTGCTTCAAGCGGCGCACATCGAGGTGGTGGAAACGCTCTTCGCCGTTACTGATCAGGATGAAGCAAATCTCGGGCTGACGCTCGCCGCGCTTGAACTTAACCCGCGCCTGCGCGTCGTCCTGCGTCAATTCAACGTCCGGCTCGGACGCTTGCTCGAAGAGTACCTGCCGCGGTGTGAAGTGATGAGCATGTCGACGCTTGCGGCTCTGACCTTTGCGCTCGCCGCACGCGCACCCGGGGTGCGCTTCGCGCACAACCTCGGAGGCGATATCTTTGTGCTGCGCGAAGTGAGCTCAAACGACCGGCAAACGGCTGAGGCGTCCACGTCCGCATCCGGAAAAAGCAGAGTCGTGTTGGCTATTGAAGGGGAAACGCGACACTGGTTTCCTCCGCCTGACTTCGTGTTCGGCGCCGGCGCCAGGTCGCTCGTCGCTTCCACAGAGCACGAGCTACCCGCCCATCCTCACCTCACTCCAAACGCTGCGGCCGCGAAATCTCCGATCAACTGGCGCACGCAGCGCATACTGATTGCAGTTGTCGGTTATCTCGCCTTCGTCGTCGTCTGCTCGTCTGTTTACTTCCATCTTCGGTTAGGGATGAGCGCGCTTGACGCCGTTTATTTTGTTATCACTACGATCACTTCGGTTGGTTTCGGCGACTTCAGCTTGCGTGAGACAGATGCGTTGTCAAAGGTCATCGGCATCGTGCTGATGATTTCGGGCGTCGGCATTACGGCGGTGTTTTTCGCGCTGATTACGAACAGCCTGGTTGCGCGTCAGCTGGCCTTTGAGCAGGGGCGGGTGCGCCAGCGAATGTCAGACCACACGATCGTCTGCGGTTTGGGAGTTATCGGACTGCGTGTCGCGCAAAAGTTGCATCAGCAGGGCGAGCGTGTCGTTTGCGTCGAGAAGGCGGAGGACAATCGCTTTCTCGCGGAAGCCCGCCGTTCTGGAATGCCCGTTGTCATCGGCGATGCGCTGCAGGAGCAAACGCTGCGCTATGCCAATATCGCTCAAGCGCGTTCTCTCGTCGTGTGCAGCAACCCTGACCACCTCAATCTGGAAATCGCTTTGAACGCCCGCAGCTTGCGCGAAGAATTACCTATCGTGCTGCGCATGTTCGACCCCGACCTCGCACGCCGCGTCGCGCATTATTTCAAGTTAAACACTACTTTCAGCAGCGCCTCGCTTGTCGCCTCGCACTTCGCCGCTCACGCGACCGGCTCCACGCGCCTCTTCAACCTGGAGTTTGACGATCTCACTTTAGATATTCATCAGGTGAACGTCCCGGCGGGCGAAGAGCTTGCCGACGTGTGCAAGCGTCACGATGGCAAGCTGGTGGCAGCGGTTGACGCGGACGGGTATTTACGCTTTGACGTCGAGACTTGCGAACCTTTCCAACCACATTCAATACTGATCCTGAGTCAAACCTCGCCAGACTCGTGAATACGAAAAGCCCGCCCCTCGCGGAAGAACCCGGGGATACGTCGCACTATTTATGCGGTACAAGGGCACGGGCGATCAGGCCGATGCCTCCCGCCAGCAGGACAAGCATGACGACGGTGTTGAAGAGGCTGGTCTGCTGAAAATAGATCTGAAGATTCATGAGAATTCCGATGAAGATGATGACGACGCCGACGAATAGCAGCAGCCAGCCGGCGACCGACTTGCCGTTGAAAAACAGCATGCCGACGCCGATGATGAGAGGCAGTAGCGACAGACCAAAGGCATTGTAGCC
>JANOGZ010000310.1:0-4986 GCA_031406255.1 Pyrinomonadaceae bacterium
GATGATGCTTCGACGGCCAGTTGTCCGCCCTGCAATGTCGCTGCTTGCCCTGCTGTTCACCCTGTTCGTTGGGGCCTGTAGTTCCGGCGGCGAGAAGGCGCAATCCAACCCGCCTCCTGCCAGTACGCCCGGCCCTTCAACCAATCAGTCCGGTAACACTTCTCCTCCGGCGAAGCTCAATTTGAACACGGCCTCTGAAAATGATTTTCTGAGCACCATTCCCGGGCTCGGCAACCGGATGGTGCACGAGTTTGAGGAGTATCGGCCATACCGTAGTGTCCAGCAATTCCGGCGCGAGATGGGCAAATATGTCAAACCGGAGCAAGTTGCCGAGTATGAAAAATATGTCTATGTGCCAATCGTGGCGAATGAATCGGACGCGGCCACGCTGCAACAGATTCCCGGCCTTGATGCAACCGAAGCTGAAGCCTTAATCGCCGGCCGTCCGTATACCTCGCGTGATGCTTTTCTTGCCAAACTCGCTGAGAAGGTATCGGAAGCAGAACTGGCCATCGCCAAAACTTATGTGACCAGCCAATGAGTTCTGCCGATATTTTGTTGCGTCTGCGGCGGTTTCTCCTGGTCTTTTCCGTCCTCCTGTTTGGCGGAACGCTGACCGAGTTGTTGCTGATCGATCACGCGGAAAGCTTTGTGCAGTTGATCCCGTTCATGTTATGCGGGTTGGGGACAGTGGCGGCGCTCGCCGCGCTGTTCCGCCCGCACCGCACGACGGTGCTCGGCTTGCGCGTATGCATGGGACTGGTGGCGCTCGGCAGTCTCTTCGGCATCTATCAGCACGTTGTAAACAATTTCGCGTTCGAACGCGAAATTGACCCCACTGCGCTGGCTGGCGACCTCGTGCTGAGCGCTTTAGGCGGCCCGAATCCACTGCTGGCGCCCGGTATGCTGGCGGTGGCTGCCGTGCTGGCACTTGCCGTAACTTACCAGCACCCGGCCCTGGTAAATGGTCACGAGGAATAGAGTGACTCGTAGACGTTCCTTGATGCTGGCGGCGCATCATGCTCGGCTTGCCGCCGACGCCGTACGAAGCCTCGCAAGTGGGTTGCAAGTGTGGGCAGTTGAAGCCTGGCGTGAGCCGTCTGATAGCTGTGAGAGGAAAGTGCCTGTCGCACCGCGTCACCTGGCAAGTCATGACGGCGGAACCACTCTGAAGTTCACCGCTGATTTCTTCTACCTGCTGTTCGAACGAACCCGCTGAGTTACATACCGGACGGTACCACTATATTTGACCTTGCGCTCCATCCTCTCTACCTTCATAGCGACCTCGCACCCCTGTTGGGAGGAGCATTACACCAGCTCTCACTTCTTTCCGCCTTTATCTCTGCATTCAGCGAAGCGTCTTCAGGTAGCTGAGAAGAGACTCGCGGTCATGATCGCTCATCCCTATAATACGCGCGCCAATCTCATAGCCTTTCTCCTCTACTACTTCATCGAGCCGCTCGCAACGCACGGAAGCAGCGTTTATCTCGACCTGTCCCGCAGGAAGGCTCAGCAGGATAAGAAGCGGGCGGTATTCGCCTGTGCGGTATATCTCTTTGATACCAGCGGAGGGGACGATCAGCGCCAGACCTGCTTCGCTGATGTCACGCGTGTAACCCTCGAACGTCAGCATGCGCTGGCTGGTCGTCACGGCTTCGGATATGACAAGGGTAAATGATAAGCGTACATGCCGTTGCGCTTTAAATCTCGGAGCTAAGCGACGATCAGCTTTGAACGCGCGTAAGATGTCACCTATCAATTTTGACATGTCCAGATCAGATTAACGAACTGCAAGGTTTTTTGCAAAACATTGTAAATGTTTCCAATTGACAGATGAAGCGAAGAAAGTAGAATGGCACGCAATCGGATATGTGCACATATCCCTCATGATCTCCCAAAGATTATGAGCAGAAGGCGGCGTGTGGTGAGGACACGCCGCCTTTACATTTTCTAGACTGCATCTCCCGGGATCAGTACCGTGCCATACTGCCTTTTGAGCAGCTGCCGCCTAAGCATCTCCATCGATCTGTTTAAGGAGGAATGTAAGCGGTCAGCCATCAGCGGTTAGCCGGTCATGTGTGGTGTCGATCCTTCATGGCGCGCGTGCCGGGAAGCGCCGGGCGCAGGAGATGCGCGCTTCTTCATGTTAGCTGAAAGCTGAGTCCTGACTGCTCAACGCTTACGGAAGAATGCTGAGATGGCCTGACGTCACCAGCATTTTGGTGCACAGCCACTCCTGGCTATGGCTATGCCGGCCCTTCCGGTAAAATGAGGCGCCGTTCTGTATTAACCCACCGCCGGTTCCAAAGACGGCCTGCTGTAGTGTTTGGAAGGGTGGATTCCGATCTCCTTATTTGGTTCGGGTTGCGGAGAAGTTACGATGATGCGATTGATACTCTCGACACTGGTCCTCACGCTACTCATCCTCACACCGGCTACGGCGCAGTTACCGTCGACCGCTCAAGTGTCAAAAGATGAGAAGGAGAAAGCTCAGAAAGAGCTTGAGCGCAAGGCGCTGGCTATGCTTGACGACACTCTCTCCGGGGCGCAGGCGCTGAAGCGGGTGGAGAACCGCGCGCTCATCCAGGCGCAGGCGGCGGACCTGCTCTGGGCGCGCGATGAGAAGCGGGCGCGCACCCTTTTCCACGAGGCGATGACCGGCATCGGCGCGGCGCGGCGCAGCGCGGGCGGGAAGAACTCCCGCCGCGACATGTCTTACTGGATGCTGGCGCAGACGCGCGGTCAAACTTTGCAAATGATCGCCGCGCGCGACCCCCAGCTGGCGCTCGAGTTGCTCAGCGTCACCCGGCTCGCCCCGGACGAGAACATTGAGGGCGCTGAGGGTTCTACAATGGGTGATCAGGAGCTGCGGCTGGAGCAAGCAATCATCGCGCAGGCAGCGATGAATGACCCGAAGCGTGCGCTGCAGATGGCCGAAGAGAGCCTGAGCAAAGGCGTCACGTTCGGTCTGCTTAGCGTGCTGCGACGTTTGCAGCAAAAAGACGCCGAGGCCGCCACACGACTGGCGGGTGGCATCGTCAGGAAGCTCCAGGAAGACACCCTTGCGGCGAACCACGAGAGCTCTGTTGTGGCGACGGATCTCCTGCGTACCGTACTGCTGCCGCAAACACGCCAGGGCCACTTCGGCGGGCGCCCCTCCGGCCCGACGGCGGGAAAGATAAAGCCGCTGAGTTTAAGCGACCAGACCATTCGCGATCTGGCGGAGGTGGTCACGCGCGCCGCGCTCAAGTCGACGCTGAGCGGCCCCGGTCTGCTGATGCAGCTCCAGCCCATGCTGCCGGAGCTGGAGAAACACGTGCCCGCGCGCGCGGCACAGTTGCGCCGCAGAATATCCGAGCTGAATCAATCGCTCGATCCGCAGGCCAGGGCATGGATGCAGTTCGAGTCCCTGACGCGCAGCGAATCGACGGACGCGATCCTCGAAACGGCCGCGAAGGCCCCGGTGGAAATGCGCAGCGGTCTGTACTCGATGGCCGCCATGAGGTTGTTGCAAAACGGCGAGACGGAGCGCGCTCGGCAGGTCATCACAGATAACCTGGGCGGGCAGGAGCGGGATCAAATGCTGACCCATCTCGATCGGATAGCGATCGCGAGCGCCCTTGAGAAGGGCAAGCTCGATGCTGCCAGACAGATCGTCTCCGGCATCCCCTCGAAGGAAAGGCGGGCGGGCGCTCTGGCCCAGCTCGCGGCGGGCATCGCCGCGAAGGGGAATCGCAAAGACGCACTGCAACTGCTTGATGAGGCGCGCCAACTGATCGACCGCCAGCCTGATAATCAGAAGGAGGTCGAGGCGCTGCTCGAAGTAGCACGCGGCTATGCACTGGTCGAGCCCGCGCGCACCTTCGAGCTGATCGACCCGCTGATCGACCGGGCCAACGAAATGCTGGCGGCGGCGGCGCTGTTGGAAAAATTCGGATCGGGGTCGGGCCTCTTCAGGAATGGAGAGATGACCCTGCAACCCGGTTTCGCCAGCCTCGGCGGGCTCTACGGTCAATACGTGAAAGCGCTGGCGGAGCTCGCCCGCGTGGACTTCGATCGCACAAAGTCAGCCGCCGACAAATTCCAGCGCGACGAGGTGAGGCTCATGGCGCGCCTCGTCATCGCCCGGAGCGTGTTGTCAGATCGCCTCGATGCGGGCGATATAACTTACGGGGAAGGGATCTTCGGGGGCGGCGGCGGCGGGGTACTGATCGAATATTGAGAGACTCGAGAACCCTGCGACGCCGGATCATCCGCGAGATGCGATTTAATTAATCAGCTTGCACGGGGAAGGCTGTGCCACCTCAGACAGCGCCCCCTTACAGGACGCTGTCTGCCTCCAGCATGTGGAGTCGAATATGAAGTTTATCGTCATATTTGGGCCGCCCGCGGTTGGGAAGATGACCGTCGGGCATGAACTGGCGAAACTCACTGGCCTGAAGCTCTTTCACAATCATATGACGATTGATCTGGTCCTCAGCTTCTTCGATTTCGGGCAGCCTCAATTCCACCGGCTGGTTGCGGAATTCCGCAGGCGTATTTTTGAGGAAGTTGCTCTGAGCGATCTGCCCGGCCTCATCTTCACTTTTGTCTGGGCACTGGACCAGGAATCGGACAGGGAGTTCATCGAGCGGAGCTGTGACATCTTTCGTGAGAAAGGCGCAGACGTATATTTTGTGGAATTGGAAGCTGATTTATCAGAGATGCTGAGGAGGAACGAGTCCGAGTTCAGGCTGTCCCAGAAGCCACCGAAGCGGGACGTAAAGAAATCACGGGAGCAGTTGTTGGAGGATCGTAAGAAATACAAATTGAATTCGAGTGGAGACTTTTTCTACAAGGTGAATTACCTCAAGATCGAGAACTCGAACGTGTCAGCCGGCGAGGCCGCGTGGCGCATCGTTGACGCCTTCGGACTGGCCACTGCTGACACTAACGGCCGCCGCTCATAACCGCTTACCGCCGACCTGCCGATTCAATTCGCTTCGC
>JANOGZ010000325.1:0-2906 GCA_031406255.1 Pyrinomonadaceae bacterium
TGGGGAACGGATAATACTTTCAAGTCCTTCCTCGTCGATAAGGGCGACGTTGACAGGTGTTGGGCCGAAGCGGATTTGATCGTCGAGGGTGAGTACCGGACGGGCGCGCAGGAGCAGCTCTATATCGAGAACAACGGAGTCATCGCGATCGCCAACCCGGCGGAGGGCGTCACCGTCTGGGGCTCGATGCAGTGTCCCTATTATGTTCATAAGGCGCTGATCAAATTGTTCGACCTGGCGGAAGACAAAATCCTCGTGATCCAGGTCGAGACGGGTGGCGGCTTCGGCGGCAAGGAAGAATACCCATCGATGATCGCCGGACACGCCGCGCTGCTCGCGTGGAAATCGGGCCGCCCCGTCAAGATCATCTATGACCGCGCCGAAGATATGGTGGTCACAACCAAACGCCATCCTTCGTGGACGAAGCACCGCACCGCCGTCACGCGCGATGGCAAACTGCTGGGGATGGAAATCGATTTCGTGGTTGATGGCGGCGCCTACGCGACGCTCTCCGCGGTCGTCCTCTCACGCGGCACGATCCATGCCGCCGGGCCTTATTACTGTCCGAACGTGCGGATCCGCAGCCGCGCCGTCGCCACCAACACCCCGCCGCATGGCGCTTTTCGCGGCTTCGGCGCGCCGCAGAGTATTTTCGCGCTCGAACGCCACATGAACCTCGTCGCGCAGCGGCTCGGGTTGACCCCGGAAGAATTCCGTCGCCGCAACTTTATTCGTGAGGGAGAAACCACCGCGACGGGTCAGGTCATCCGCGAAAAAGTGGATATGAATGGCCTGCTCGAACGCGTCTTCGAGTTGACCGACTACCACGCCAAAAAGGAGAAGTTCGCGGCCGCGAACGCTCACAGCAAGTTGAAGAAAGGCATCGGTTTCGCCTCCTTCATGCACGGCGCGGGATTCACCGGGTCGGGAGAAAAATTCCTGGAATCCGTCGTCGGCGCGGAGGCGACCGCTGAGGGTCGCGTACGCATCCTCGCGGCCAGCACGGAGATCGGCCAGGGGACGAATACGATCTTCTCGCAGATCGCCGCCGAAGCGCTGGGCGTGGATTATGATTTGATCGAAGTCTCCCAGCCGGACACCGCCCGTGTTCCCAATAGCGGTCCGACCGTCGCTTCGCGCACCTGCATGATCGTCGGCAAGCTCGTCGAGTCGGCCGCCCTCGGTTTGAAACAGACGCTTCTCCAGGGTGAATTCCTGAGGGAGCCCTACACCACCGCGGATTTTGTGGATGCCTGCCGCCGCTACATCGGTAAATTCGGGGCGCTGAAATCCTTCAGCCAGTATAAACAGCCGGCCGAGATCAAATGGGACGATGAAAAATATCAGGGAGACGCTTACGGGGCTTACGCCTGGGCGGTCTACGCGGCGGAGGTGACGATCGATCCCCTGACGTTCGAGGCGCGCGTCGATGATTTCGTGGCGGTGCAGGAGGTGGGCAAAGTGATTCATCCGGTGCTCGCCGCCGGACAGATCGAAGGCGGCGTGGCGCAGGGAATCGGCTTTACGCTTTACGAAAACGTCGTCTGGCAGGACGGGCGCATGATCAATAATCAGATGACCAATTACATCATTCCGACGGCGGCCGACGTCCCCCCGATCCGTGTCTTCTTTGAAGAGACGCCTTATGTTTACGGGCCTGCCGGCGCGAAGGGCATCGGCGAGCTCCCGATGGATGGTCCCGCTCCGGCGATCCTGAATGCGATCGAGAACGCGATCGGCGTCAGCTTCAATCACATTCCGTTGATGCCTGAATCATTGATGCGGGCGATGGGAGGCGAGAGTGTCTGAGGTTGCTAACAAAGTTGCCGTGAAGTGCATCGTCAACGGCCAGCCCCAAACGCTTTGCGCTTACCCGCTGGCACGACTGCTCGATGTGCTCAGAGAGCAATTGCAGTTGACGGGCGCCAAAGAGGGTTGCGGTGAAGGAGAGTGCGGCGCGTGTTCCGTGCTGATCGATGGCGAGCTGGTCAACAGCTGCCTTGTTCCCATCGTGCAGGTGGAAGGCGCCGAGATCAAAACCATCGAAGGTGTCGCCGGAAGCGAAGACGGGTTGCACGCCGTCCAGGAAGCCTTCCTCGCCTGCGGCGGAGCGCAGTGCGGGATCTGCACGCCGGGCATGGTCCTGGCCGCCATCAACCTGCTGGAGCGCACGCCGGAGCCGACCGACGCCGAGATTCGCGCCGGTCTCGCCGGCAATCTCTGCCGCTGCACGGGCTACATAAAGATTTTCGAGGCGGTGGTCGCTGCTTGCGATGAGCATCGTCGGGGAGGAAAAGCATGAGGGCCTATCTCCCCGACTATGAAGTGAGAGTCCCGGAGAATCTGCGCGAGACGCTCCTGCTGCTGGAGCGTGAGCCGGAGGTGTGGCGGCCCTTCGCGGGCGGAACAGACCTGATGGTGCTCCTCGAAGCGGGAAAACTCGCGCACGGAAAATTTCTGAGCATCTGGCATTTATCGGAGCTGAAGGGTCTCGAAGAGACGGCCGAGCATGTCACCCTGGGCGCGCTCACGACCTACACGCAGGTGCAGGCCAGCGCCGTCATGCAGCGGGAATTTCCGATGCTGTGCCAGGCGGCGAGCGAAACGGGCGGGCTCGCCATCCAGAACCGGGGCACGCTCGGAGGAAATGTCGCGAACGCCTCGCCGGCGGCGGATTCGTCTCCGGCGCTGCTCGTCTACGACGCGCAGCTGGAACTCGTCTGCGCCACGGGTGCGCGCTGGATTCCCTACCGGGACTTTCACCTCGGATACAAACAGCTGAACATGCGCCCCGACGAGTTGATCAGCCGGATTCGCCTGCCCCGGCCGCCGGCAAACTGCCGGCACTACTATCGGAAAGTCGGCACGCGCAAAGCGCAGGCGATCTCCAAGGTCTGTTTCGCCGG
>JANOGZ010000334.1:0-7500 GCA_031406255.1 Pyrinomonadaceae bacterium
CGGTGAAGAACCGGCGCGGCGAACGCATCGCGATGAACCGCAACGGCGCGATCATAATTATCGATGAGCGCGGACGCGAGGTGGCGCGCCACCAGATCGTCTACGGCGCGCATCTGCACGTCGAAGACGGTCAGAAGGTCCAGCAGGATCATTTGCTGGCGACGTGGGACCCGTTCACGTTCGCGATTCTCACCGAAGTCGCCGGACGCGTCACCTACAAGGATTTGAAGGAGGGCGTGACGATTGACGAAGAGGTTGACGAGGTGACGGGCCAGTCGCGTCTCGTCGTCAAAGACTCGCCGGACGAGAAGAAGCAGCCCCGCCTCGAGATCAGAAGCGGCACCAAGGTCTTGAAAAACTACCAGATGCCGGTGCGCGCGAATCTGATGGTGGGGGATGGCGACGAGGTCGAGCCGGGCGATATCATCGCCAAGATTCCGCGCGAGACGACCTAGACCAAGGACATTACGGGCGGTCTGCCGCGCATCGTCGAACTATTCGAAGCGCGTAAGCCGCGCGAAACGGCCGTGATGTCCGAGATTGACGGGACGGTCGCGCTCGGCCCGATCGCGAAAGGCAAACGCAAGCTGATCATCACCGGCGATGATGGTGAGGAGCGCGAGTATGACATCCCGCGCGGCACACACATCAACGTGCAGGAAGGCGACCGCGTCCGCGCCGGCGAGGCGCTGATGGACGGCCCGCTCAACCCGCATGATATCCTGCGCGTCCTGGGAATGAACCGTTTGCAGGAATACCTCACGAACGAAATTCAGGAGGTCTATCGCCTGCAGGGCGTCAACATCAACGACAAGCACATCGAAGTGATCGTCCGACAGATGCTCCGGTGGGTGAAGATCCGCGAAGTCGGCGACACCGAGTTCCTCCTGGACGAGCAGGTGGATCGCTTCCGGTTCACCGATGAGAACCAGCGCATTAAAGATGCGGAGGGCGAACAGGCGGCGGCCGAGCCGCTGCTGCTCGGCATCACCAAGGCGTCGCTTTCGACCGATTCGTTCATCTCGGCCGCATCCTTCCAGGAGACGACGCGCGTCTTGACGGAAGCGGCGATTTCGGGACGCATCGACCACCTGCGCGGCCTGAAAGAGAACGTGATTATGGGACGCTTGATTCCGGCCGGAACCGGTATGGAGTTTTACCGTAACGTGCGCATCGAGCGCGACCAATCGGTTGATCAGGCGGAACCGCACACGCTGGATGAATTGCCGGAGATCGTCGTCGACGATGAGGTGAGCGTCGCCACTCCGACCGGGGCGACACCGCGCGCGCGTGTCATCGTCGGCGGCGACGGGAACGCCGGCGAAGAGGAGTAGCATGACAGGGTAAGCAGGGAAGGCGCTTTCCTTCGGACAAGCGCCCGCCGCAGCACCAGACGAGAAGACCGGCAGCGGGTTTAATGCCTGACGCCGGTCTTCTTGTTTTGATACTCGCTCCTCTTCGCGTCTTAAGCTTTCGGATGGGTCGGTGTTGGCAGAGCAGCGGTACGCTTCCTCAGTCCTCTTTGCGCCGTCCGCTCAATGGTTTCCCGGGGGCGGCAAAATCAGCCAATAAATAGCAGATTTAGCCAATAAAAGATGGTTGTTTTGGAATGCTTCGGGAAGTAAGCTTTCGCTTGCAAGTTTATCAATTGAGACTTCGATTGCTGCCATTTTCTCCGCCATGATCGCAGCAGTTAAGGATGTAGAAATGCTTACAGTGAAAGTAGCTCGACAGCTGGTTTTTGGCGTCTCATTAATCTTGACGTCGTTCAGCGCCGGGTATAATTTCCCACAGGTCATGCTGACAGCGCAGGCCGGCGATTTTTGTACCGATCCGGGAAGTATCGGAAATTGCACCAGTCTCGATATCGTTGACCAGAATTGCATTCTCGGCTGCTATGAAGGCAATCCGCATTGCAGTGATCGAACCTGCTGCGAGCGGGTTGAGTATCAGTGCCATGCTCCATTCAGACTCAGGTATTATGTGAAGACCTGCGACAGCGCCAGATGCAATCCCGTTCGGGAGGCGGGGATCTAGCGGTCAGGTCGCGACCCCTCGCGGGGACGACCAAACCACAGCAGAAAGGACAGCGAGAATGAAAACCAGAATAATTCTGATAGCTGCGGCGGTCATGATGGCGGCCGCGGCGGCCGGGGTGGCGACGAAATTGAAGGTCGATGCACGCCACAGCAGAAAAGCGCATCCCGCTTACACTCTTCATAGCCGCGTGACCCTTTACCATACGGATGGCAGCCCGCTGCACATCTTCGAACAGGTCAGATATGTCTCACGCCGTGGAGGTTACCGTGTGGTGCGAACCGGGACTGATAAATTGAGGGAGTTTTTCTTTGCGCCCGGTCGTGGACACTTTACGGTTGACGATAGAAACCAGAAATTGCTGAGAGATAAAAGAGCAAATACGAGCGCCGCTCCCGCCGCGTTGACCGCGGAAGAATTACGCTCGCATCCACAGTTTCATCGCGCCGAGAAGATCCTGGGATTCACGGCGTACGTTCACCGCGTGATGAGTCAGCAAACCGAACAGCCCGCCGCAGATCATTACTATACGGAAGAACTGGGCTGGATACCGCTCAAAACGGTGACGTATCATGATGGAAAACTCGAATCAACGACCGAGCCGGTGAGCGTCGCTTTTGGTGAGCCTGACCATTCTCTGCTGAGAGGGCCGGATTTTCCGGTGGTGGACAGATAAGTTTCACCTCGGATGAGAGCCTTGTCGATAAAGGAAAAACACGCTTTCAGGCTTTCGCCGAAGCGTCATCTTTCCGGAGTTGTTCGATCAGACTCCGCGCTTCTCGCCGCGTGAGGTCGTCTCTCGATTGCTTGGCGGTGATCTCCGTCAGCAATTTGCGCTGCGCGCGCCGGTCGCCAGGCCGCAGGCTTTCGAGAAGGTTTAGTATCTCTTCCTTCTGCTCATCGGTTGCCGGTTGGTCTGTGACGTGACGCGAAGGCTTATCTGTCGCTGCCTCCGGCGTGGCGCGGCTAACCTTCTCCGTTTCCTCGCGCGGCGCTATCCCGCGCTTGGTTTCAAAGTTGAGGAAAGCCAAGCTTCGACCTACCGCACTCGTTTCTGCCACTTCAATATAACTGGTGCGTTGGACATACCCTGAATCTTTATATTCGTAAGCGTGTCCCGTCGCCGCGGGACTCGCGTCGTCGGGATTACGGTAGACCTCGGCGCGTATCAGAACGAAGCCGCTCTCCCGGTCGTGTTCGATAATACTCGTCACAATCCGGCCTTCGGGAAAGCGCTCATAAAATTTTTCGATACGTTCGGCCACGGGGATGTAGCCGTCGAAACGATCATTTTTTGATTGCGCGTTCTGTGCCATCGCCTTGCACCTCTTTCCTCATGTACCCTGCGGTGACGATTCTTACCACAAACAGAAAGTTAAAAGCACGTTAAGTTTGACCGAGAACCCCTCCACGTTAAATAGAACCTCTATGAGTTATCATCGTCAGGCGACTTTGGCGGAGCTTGATCCGCCCCGTTTACTGATCTTAAAGCGATGACCGCATGAAGCCTTACAGTCGTCTGTTTCGCGCCGCCGTAGGAGGCCGAGCACCATCTGCCCTGGCGCGTATTGTTGAGCGGTACTCAGCCAGACCCATACGTGAAAACGGGTGAGAGGCGACGCCAGCCAGCTTCAGAATTGGCATTTTCGATTCCGGGTTAGCCTCTGACCACATGGACGTAAACTTACTAAACATGGGGCGACCGCGAAAATGCGCGCAATTAGCCAGGGCGCTTCGCGGGGAGCGAGTAGGGCAATCGCATTTAATTTTGCAGGACTTTGAGCAAATACTGTAATTCGAGTGCCGCTTTCATCCGTTTGGTCTCGACTCCACGCTTGCAGCGCTTCTCTCGGCGCAACCGCCCTAACTGTAGTGCCATAATCCGCCGGACGAACTTGACAGAGAACCGCGTGATCCGTATAGTCTCCCGTTTGGACTCATGTCCATTCCCAAAGTGCAACGTCCAGTAGGTTCTGCCGGTGTGGAGGCGTTGCCCGGCTGTGCCCTATTTGTGTTAGGGGTGCAGTCGCTTGACAATTATTGTGGCGTAAATGCTCGCGCCCCGCGCGCCCTTTTCAGTAGGGGGCTATGCGGTCAAGCGTTTTATCAAGAGCACGCGATCAACTCGGTACGCGTTTTCGAGTTTCGCCTCCTGACGTCTAAGGACATGCGACGCCACAGAAAAGTTTCGGCTTGAGGGAAGCCAGTATCCACACCCGCCGCGGAATATGTAGCGAAGTCAGAACATCCCCGTATCTCAAAACTATCAACCAGGGCAACCGCTCTTCTTGCGCTGACTGCCGGACTCGTTCCGGAAAGAGGCAGGATGTGGGAGCCTTTTGCGCCGTCAGCGTTCGGCGACGCCGCCGCGTAGCACAGGAATTTAGACCACCAGCGAAGAGGACTAGAGAGCAGTGCCGACAATCAATCAACTGGTTCGCAAAGGCCGCGAGGCCGTCAAATACAAGACGGCCAGCCCGGCGCTTCAAAGCTCGCCGCAGCGACGCGGCGTGTGCACGCGCGTCTACACGCAAACGCCGAAGAAGCCGAATTCCGCGCTGCGCAAAGTCGCGCGCGTCCGCCTGACCAACGGGATCGAGGTGACCACCTATATTCCGGGCGTCGGCCATAATCTGCAGGAACACTCGATCGTATTGATCCGTGGTGGCCGTGTCAAAGACCTCCCCGGAGTGCGCTATCACGTGATTCGCGGCACGCTCGATTCGGTCGGCGTCGCTGACCGCAAACAGGGGCGCTCCAAGTATGGCGCGAAGCGACCCAAAACGGGCGCCGCGGCCGGAGCAGCGAAGGGCAAGAAGTAAAGAGGGCCATCAGCCATCAGCGATCAGCTTTTGCAGCTCGCTCGCGGCTGACGATTCAATAGGAGTAAACCGGTCGGTTTCAATGCTTTTTAGCTGATTGCCGACTGCTGAAAGCTGAAAGCTAATTTGATATGCCTAGACGAAGAGTTGTCGAAAGACGCGATGTGATGCCCGATCCGGTCTACAACAGCCCGTTGGCGACCAAGTTTATCAACGGCATCATGATGGATGGCAAGAAGTCAACGGCCGAGGGGATTTTCTACAACGCCCTGATACAGATCGGTGAAAAGCTGGGTGAAGATCCGCTCAAGGTGTTCAAGCGCGCGATTGATAACGTCCGCCCGACCGTCGAAGTGAAATCGCGTCGCGTCGGCGGCTCTACATATCAGGTGCCGATCGAAGTTCCACAGGAGCGGCGCGGTTCGCTCGCGATCCGCTGGATTATGGGCGCGTCGCGCAGCCGCGGCGAAAAGACGATGGTGGATCGGCTCGCCGGCGAACTCCTCGACGCGGCCAACAATCGCGGCAACGCGGTGAAGAAGAAGGATGATACACACCGTATGGCCGAAGCCAACAAGGCGTTCGCGCATTACAAGTGGTAAAGAAGCAATCAGCAATCAGCCAAACGGCTCGTACTTGCTGAAAGCTGACGGCTTAAGGGTTTGTTATGGCTAAGCAAGACCTCAGCAAGTTCCGCAATATCGGCATCATGGCGCATATCGATGCCGGAAAAACCACGACCACCGAGCGCGTGCTGTATTACACCGGCGTCTCGCACAAAATCGGCGAGGTGCATGAGGGCACGGCGACGATGGACTGGATGGAGCAGGAGCAGGAACGCGGCATCACGATCACCAGCGCCGCGACGACCTGCTTCTGGTCACGAAACGGCGTCGAGCACCGCATCAATATTATCGACACGCCGGGCCACGTCGATTTCACGATGGAGGTCGAGCGCTCTTTGCGCGTGCTGGACGGCGCGGTCGCCGTGTTTGACGGCGTCGCGGGCGTCGAGCCGCAGTCGGAGACCGTCTGGCGGCAGGCGGACAAGTATAATGTCCCGCGCATCTGCTTCATCAATAAGCTCGACCGCGCGGGCGCGTCCTTCCAACGCTCTTTCGATTCGATCATCGCGCGCCTCGGAGCAAATCCGGTCGCGCTGCAAATCCCGATCGGCCTCGAAGACCAATTCAAGGGTGTGGTGGATCTGATCGCGATGAAGGGGCTCATCTGGAAAGATGAGAACAAGGGCGCGGAATATGAGATCGGCGAGATACCGGCTGAGCTTCAGGAGGAAGCCGCCGCGGCGCGGCACAAGTTGCTCGAAGCCGCGGCCGACGCTGATGAGACACTGATGGACCGCTACCTCGAAGACGAGGGCGCGAGCTTCACCGAAGCCGAGATTCGCGCCGCGCTTCGCAAGGGAACGATCGCGCTGAAGCTCGTACCCGTAGTGACCGGCTCGGCCTTCAAGAATAAAGGCGTGCAGACGCTGCTCGATGCGGTCGTGGATTACCTGCCCTCGCCGCTCGATATCGACGCGATGCGCGGCATCAATCCGAAAACGGGCGAAGAAGAACCCCGCCCGGCCGATGCGAGCGCGCCCTTCAGCGGCCTCGTCTTCAAGATCATGGGCGATAAACACCTCGGCCAGCTTTCCTTCGTACGTATTTACAGCGGCACGATCAGGGCCGGTTCCTACGCCTACAATTCGGTCAAGGACACGCGAGAACGCGTCGGCCGCCTGATGCTGATGCACGCCAATAAGCGCGAGGATATCGAAGAGGCGAGCGCGGGCGAAATCATCGCCATCGGCGGCATGAGGCAGGTGACCACCGGCGATACGGTCTGCGACGAAAATAAACCGATCATACTCGAAGCGATGGAGTTTCCCGCCCCGGTTATTCGCGTCGCGATCGAACCGAAGACCCGCCAGGACCAGGACAAACTCGGCACGGCGCTCAGCCGTCTCGCCCAGGAGGACCCGTCATTTAACGTCTCGACCGATCAGGAAACAGGACAGACGATCATCGCCGGCATGGGTGAGCTTCATCTGGAGATCATCGTTGACCGGATGAAGCGCGAGTTCGGCGTCGAGGCCAACGTCGGCAAGCCGCAGGTCGCCTATCGCGAGACGATCACGCAACCAGCTGCAGGCAAAGAGGTCTACAAGCGGCAGACGGGCGGTCGCGGTCAGTATGGCCACGCCGAAATCGAGATCGAGCCGGCGCCAGGCGAGGGCTTCGTGTTCGAGAATAAGGTCACCGGCGGCGCGATCCCGAGAGAGTATATCAAGCCGGTCGCGGAGGGCATCCGCGAGGCGATGGAGCGCGGATTCCTCGCCGGTTATGAGATGGTCGATATCCGCGTCCGTCTCGTGTTCGGCTCATACCACGAGGTTGACTCGGACGAGCGCTCATTCCACATCGCGGGCTCGCTGGCTTTTCAGGATGCGTTGAAGAAGGCCAAGCCGGTGCTGCTTGAGCCGATCATGCGCCTCGAGATCGTGACCCCCGAAGAATATATGGGCACCGTCAACGGCGACCTGATGTCGCGGCGCGGGCGCATCGAAAAGATGGAGCCGCGCACTGGCGGCGCGCAGGTGGTGACCGCGCTGGTGCCTCTTTCGGAGATGTTCGGA
>JANOGZ010000355.1:0-1059 GCA_031406255.1 Pyrinomonadaceae bacterium
GTCCGTCATGATGATGCCGTCCGTCATGATAATTCCGTCCGTGATGGCTTCGATGACCTTGCTGATCGTGCCCATCCCGACCGAGTCGATCGCTTTGATGGAGATCAGATTCGCGTTGGGCGCAATCCCCGCGAAATCACCGTAATTACCCGGATACCATTTCTTTCCACTGGAATTTTTCTGTTGCGATCCCCAGCCGTTGCCGGCGATGACCCCTGCGACGGCCGTGCCGTGACCGTAATCATCATAGCTATCGCTGCCAAGTGAGACGCCCGCATTCCACCCGACGGGTTTATAAATAAAATCCTTGTAGGCCACGACACGCGTGTTGCTCTGATTGGTGTAGACGTTTAAATCCTGGTTCGCCGGGTAAATACCCGAATCGATGACCGCGACTCCGACGCCCGCGCCATTCACCGCCGGATAATTTTTTCCGGGGTAGCTCTGGCTGGCGACCGCTTTCGCGAGTTGATCGGCGCCGACCAGGATCGCCGTTTCGTGCTCTCCTCTGACTTTCCGGTCGGGCGTGATGAAGACAATACAGTCTTCCGCGATCAGCCCCTCGATCCGCGCGAGAGGCATCTCAACGAGCAGGGCATCGATACTTTCGAACTGGTGCTTGACTCTGCCTCCGTATTTTTGGATCACGCCTTTCTGCACCGCCGTCGGTCGTGTCGTGGTCTGCACGATCACATCCTGCGTGCGACTGCTCCCCCGATTGGCGTCAACCAGCGCGCGTAAATCCTTCGGCAGCTTCGTCGGTTTTGCGGGCAGCTCGCGATCACCGACCATTGATCGAGGCGCGATTGCCTGAGCGTGAGTACTGATCTCCAGAGGCGCTCCGAACGGGATCTGCGCAATAGAGATCATTAACAGAAGAGTAGCTTTGAATATTTTAGTCATCGCCTCGACCCTCAGATTTGATCATTAGGTGCATATTTGGCTTTTTGTAATGAAACTTCACACCACCACGGAGTTTCCCCGTATCAACTCACATACCAGCACCAGCGAAACACTTAAGCTATTAAGATAGTGAAGTTAGGCTGCTGCCGCGAGGCC
>JANOGZ010000365.1:0-9807 GCA_031406255.1 Pyrinomonadaceae bacterium
CTCTCGCTGATGCCGTCGGATAAGTATTCTGTGTCAGGGTCGTTGCCTGGGTTTGTGAAGGGCAAGACGGCGATGGAACGTGTGCTGGCTGCGCCGCTGCCATTGAAATATCGCACGTAGGCGAAGCAGGCGACGGCGATCATCGCAGCAACGAACGTGACCAGAACGACCAACGCGCGGAGCTTGTTTCGCGGGACCGCGCCTTTGACATCTGTGGAGGTCGATGCGTTGTGGGGACGGTCGCTCGCGCCGCCGGTTTGCGCTGACTGCGCCGCGATTTGTGCGGTATCAACTACTGTCGGTGGATTACCCGTCGCCACGGCTTTCGCCGTACTACTTCGATCCGTGGTGCGGTTCGGCTTGAATTCCGCCTCGAATTCCAAACGCTGCTTGAGATTCTTCAAATCGTGGCATAATGCGTCAACCGTATGGTAACGTTTCTCCCTGTCCTTAAGCAGTGTCTTCGTCACAATGCGCTCAAGCTCCGAAGGAACATCAGGCACATACTGATTTAAGTCGGGCGGCTCATTTTTCAGTATCGCCGCGATTACATCGCTGGTCGTCGCGCCTTCAAACGGCACATGCCTCGCAACTATTTCGTAGAGCACTACGCCGAGACTCCAGACATCTGTGCCCGCATCCACCTCCAGGCCACGCGCCTGTTCCGGCGACATGTAGGTGGTTGTCCCCATAATCATGCCGGGCGTGGTATTGAGTAAGACTTTGGTCAGCGCTTCCGTATCGACTGCGTTCGGCTCTTGCCTGACGAGTTTCGCCAGGCCGAAGTCCAGGACCTTCACTATCCGGTCGCGCCGGAGCATGATGTTTTCCGGCTTGATGTCGCGGTGAATGATTCCGGCCTCGTGCGCGGCGGAGAGCGCCGCCGCGGCCTGGATGACGACATCTAAGACCTCAGGTAGCTCCATGCGTGCGCGCTCCATGCGCTGGCGCAAACTTTCGCCTTCCACACACTCGGTGGCGATGAAGTGTATTCGGTCTTCGACGCCGATCTCATAAATGGTAAGGATGTTTGGGTGGTTAAGAGATGATGCTGCATACGCCTCCCGCTTAAAACGCAACAAGCGATTCGCGCCGGCCGAGAAGGCCGCGTGGAGCACTTTAATCGCCACCTCCCTGCCGAGTTTCGTGTCTCGCGCGCGGTAGACCTCACCCATACCCCCCGCCCCCAGGAGCGAAAGCATTTGGTAACGCCCTAACCTTTTCCCCTCCAGCGAGTGCGCTCCATCCTCGCCGAGCAGTTTGGCCGCGTCATCCATCGTCCCTGCGGCCATGAAATCTCCGGCACCGTTGTCAGCCGCGAGCAGCGTCTCCACTGCCTCGCGCAGGGCGTTGTCATCTCCGCAGGAGCGGTCGAAGAAGGCCGCGCGCTCTTCGAGCGGCAGCTCCAAAGCGCTTTGATAGAGCTCACCAACTTGCTCCCATCGCTCAGGCGTCATCGGCACTCCCTTGCTTTAGCGCACGATAGAGACAGGCGCGGGACAGTCTCCAGTCGCCGCGCACCGTACGCGGTGTAACCTTGAGGACTTCAGCGATCACCTCTTCGATCAGACCCCCAAAGCAGCGCAACGCATCAACTGCGCCGAGGCGACGAAGAAGCGCGTCCGGTACTGCCAGCGTACATGGTTCGTGTCAATCAGCCGCATGCCTCGTTGACCAGTGCTGTGGTCGCCAAGGTCTTCCTGGAACGCGCGCTTCATGTAGAGGCGGCGAACTGTACAAGCCCAGCGACCCTCGTGGCCTTCCTCACGAGCGCTTCTTCAGACATCCGGATTCTTTGCCGGAGATCGGCGATCCCCCATGCCGCCGCGTCGATGCCCATACGGAGATTCGCCGCTTCGTCATGTGCGCGGTACCACTGGGCTCAAGGGCGGCTTCCGGTGGTCCAGGGTGAAGCGCTGCCACGCGGTATGTGCAACAAGTAGGTATGGAATCAGCGGGATGCTCAACGCGACAAAGAGGGGTGCCATGTAAACGATCAAGAGCACAGAGATGCGTGAGCCATCGTCGTTCGTCAACATGCCCCTCATTTAAGCCGATCACTGGTGCGGCGCCCGCCCCGCTTTTCTTTGCGGCGAGCCTTTCCGGAGCGGCGATCGTCGTCCCCCTCCTGGAAATCGCGGAACACCTCACGCGCGATTGCTTCCGTCTTGCAGTTGCGCAGACGACGCCAGAACAGAGAGGTCTGATCGTCGTTAATCGCCAACACGAAACCGCTCTGTTTACGATTGTTCTGCCTCAAGACGGGCACAGACATGAAGCGCCCGGGCGCAACCTCGCGCTTCTCGTGCGTCGTCCGGGTGCGCATCTCATCGGGTAGCGGAAACAACGCGAGTCGCCGCCCATCGGAAAGCATGCGCATTTCGACGGCCTGCTCAATGTCGTACGACAAGAATTCCTGCGAACTTCTTAATTTCATTGGACTTTAAATTGCACAGTCTTCACTTAACCAATGGTGGTGATTGCTTTGCTGAGATTTTCGTCGCGTTTGGCTCACTCATGCGGAGATGCCAGTCATAGCCTCTTTACCAAATTGCAAAAAGTGGATTACGAGCCTGAAATTTGCTTTGTTCCGGGTACAAACTGGAGCGCAAAGCCCAAAAACCGCAAACATCAACCGTGCCTCAAAGGCTAACACAAAAATCAGCAGTGGTCAGGAGAAAGCCTGGATGCCTGGTTACTAAAACAAATTCGAATCAGCAGACCATTGTGATGAGACAATTATCGATGGGAATAACAACATAATCGGAACGGTCAGTGTTCAGCCTTCTAGAAAGTCAGCCCTCACGAATTGCGACTAACTGTCACATCCATCTGCTCCCAGGCCATCACTAAATTGCTTTCGCCACTGCGGCTACTATCCGAGCAACGCTACTGCTGCCCGAGCCTCCATCGGTTTGGAGAATAAGTACCCTTGCCCATATTCGCAGTTCAGCGCCTTGAGTTGGGCCAGTTGCTCCTTGGTTTCAACTCCTTCAGCGAGCACCTCCATGTGCAGATTGTGGGCTAGTGCCACGATCGTCCGCACGATCTCCGAATCCTCATTGCGCGGGCTCATCCGGTTGATGAAGGAGCGGTCAATCTTCAGCGTACTGACGGGGAAGCGATGTAGATAGCTTAATGAGGAATAACCCGTGCCGAAGTCATCCATGTAAAGCTCCACTCCCAGGTCTCTCAGTTGTCGGATCATGGCGGTCGCTTCCCCAGCATTCTCCATAACCACACTTTCCGTGATCTCCAGCTTCAAACTGCGAGCATCTAAGCCGGTTTTCAATAGCATCTGGCTGATCCGCTCGATCAAGTCAGTCTGCAAAAACTGTTTGCTGCTCAGATTGACGCTGATCGCCAACGGCGGATCCGCGTCAATTTGTTCCTGCCAGATACGTGTCTGACGGCAGGCCTCACCGAGTATCCATTGACCAATAGGAATGATCAGTCCCGTTTCTTCCGCCAACCCGATAAACTCTGCCGGGGAAATAAGGCCGCGCTCCGGGTGCTGCCAGCGTAAGAGAGCTTCAAAACCTGATATTCTACCGGTCTCCAGCGATACAATGGGCTGATAGTGAACCCGAAACTCCCTGCGCTCGACGGCCCGCCGCAAATCCGTTTCCAGTTGGAGAAGCGCCACGGCGTGGTCGTGCATACTTTTATCAAATATTTCATGCCGCGCCTTCCCGAGCGCCTTGGCACGGTACATTGCCGTGTCAGCGTCGCGTAGGCAGTCCTCCGGTCGGTCGTAGCCATGTAGGCTGAGGGCAATCCCGATGCTGGTCGAGGTAAACACCTCGTTTCCGCCGAGGTTGAAAGGACTCACCAGTTCCTCGTGGATGCGGTTGGCGACGCGGGTCGCATCCCTGACATCTTGGATGTCATCCAGAAAGATCACAAACTCGTCGCCGCCAAATCGTGCGACCATGTCTTCAGGGCGCAAAGCCGCCTCGAGCTTGCGCCCGATCTCGACGAGCAGTTGATCGGCGATGACATGTCCGAGACTGTCGTTAATGTTCTTGAACCGATCGAGATCGAGGAAGAGCACCGCGAACAGGTAGTCGGTGTGCCGTTTGGAACGAGCGATTGCTCGTTTCAAATGGTCGACGAAAAAGGCACGGTTCGGCAGGCCTGTGAGATTGTCGTGGGCCGCCTCGTGCGCAGTGCGCTCCTCGGCCATTCGGCGCTCAGTATTGTCGCGCATCACTATAGCGAAGCCGTGCAGGCGCCTCGTCGCGTCTTGGAGGGGCGTGACGGTGCCAGTAGCCCAGAAGCGTGTGCCATCTTTGCGGACGTGCCACCGCTCATTGTCGGCCTGACCTTCGGCTTCCGCTGTCTGTAGTTCTTTTACGGGCGCGCCGGTCTCGATGTCTTCAGGGGTGAAAAGGATGGAGGCATTCTGTCCGATAATTTCTGCTTCCGTGTAACCAAAGAGGCGTTCGGTCCCTGTGTTCCAACTCGCTACGCGTCCCTCAGTGTCGAGCGCGAAGATCGCATAATCCTTCGCGCTTTCTACCATAAGGTGGAAAAGCTCTTCGCTTTGAAATAAGGATACGGGTTGTCTTTGAGTTCCTGCCATACACACCTCGAATTGCTGTTTGGAAAAATGCAGCAGCACAATGCTGAGCGAATGTGAGGGGATGGCAAGTGAGTATACTGTATGTGTAAAATAGCTACGAAGTCAAAATTTCACAACAAGGCTGTTACTTTTTACGGGTTTCTTAGTGCGAGCGTTCAAATCGGCCGGATTCAGCCAGGGCAAACCATTCTAGCAGAAATCACAGGCCATCGTATCGCAGTCATAAGAGTTGAAGAAAAAAGTTCGACCGTGCTCTTAAATCAGTAACTCATCGACTCGAATCTCGTTCTCAATGCGCCTCCCCTGCCTGATGTGTGTTGCTCAGTATGCGAGATACCTTGCCAATGAAATATACACTATAGTTGACATATACTCCTGTCTAGCGTACTATAACAAAGAATCGAGTGCGCTTAACTCCCTTCTCAGTCTTTCTGGAATTACCCAGACCTTCTGAATTCAACAGCCCCCCCACAATAAGCTCCTCTATACTTACGTTCTGGCTGTAACAGTTGGATCAATAGTTGAGGTGATTAGAGACGACATGAGCAGCAACGGTCCCCTGCGTCAGATGATACTTGGAACCGTCGGAGGATGAAGCGATGGCTATATATACAGTTACTGGGACTAGCGCGGCGGGAAGTGGCATCTACGCGCTTTCCCTGTGCGCAAATAAGAAGTTGATCACAGACCATGATGTTAGGGTGTTTTGTACAGACTCCGAACAGAAGGCTAGAGAGCAAGGACTAGAGAAGGCTCTTGCCAGTTGGCCGGTCGCTGATGGTTGGTATTCTCATCACGTCAGATGTATGGAGGTGGTTATGAATGAGAAGGCGCCGCAATCTTCTCAAAAAAGGATGGGTAAGGGCGCGGTGGCAGATGGGCTCAAAAATAGATAGCTCAGCTTACCCTTAGCAACTATGTACCAGCATAGTGATCTTAATTTCTAGTGATTCCTTCTCTCGCGCATCAACGGTGATGTGCCTCGCGCCCTTCGTTTGGCGTAGGCGTTCTGGATTGTTCGAGACTAGGCTGATTTCAACTTCAGAAGCCGCTCCTTCAAGAGCACCCGGACCGAGAGCCTTCGCTGCTAACCGTTTCATCGAGGCACACTTCGTTTCAAAGCTTCTCTTAAATACTCCCACAGGGGAGAGGTACACATCTATGTCTATGAAACTTTACGTCGGTAATCTCTCGTTCCAAACTTCGAGCGAAGATCTACAACAACTCTTTGGGCAAGCAGGCAAGGTCGAATCGGCTGCAGTGGTTGAAGACCGCGAGACGGGTCGTTCACGCGGTTTCGGCTTCGTCGAAATGTCTACGAATGAAGAAGGCCATGCGGCTATCCAGAAGTTCAACGGTCAAGATATGGGCGGGCGGGCGTTGAACGTCAACGAAGCCAAGCCACGTGAAAATCGCGGTGGTGGCGGCGATCGCAATAACGGCGGAGGCGGGCGTGGCGGCAACTCTCGCTACTAACTCACCGTTCGCCACTTCCGGCGACTCTTTAACACAAAGCCTCCGGCGAGATACTCGTGCCGGAGGCCTTTACTTTTGTTCCATGATATTCTCGACAGCATCGAGATAAAAGAGGAGAACACATAATTGTCTAAAGAAGACTTGATCCCAGCTGAGGGCTTGATAGTCGATAAACAGCCTAACGCATTTTTCAAAGTCAAGATCGACAACAGCGAGCACATTGTGCTGGCGCAGATCTCGGGCAAGATGCGCAAGAACCGCATACGCATTCTGATGGGCGACCGCGTCACCGTCGAGATGTCGCCCTATGATCTGTCGAGGGGGCGCATTACCTACAGGTATAAATAGGGAAGAAGGAAAACTCTATGGAAAACCAGATGCATACAGTGGGCGAGCGCGCGGAGAAGTTTTGCGTGGTGTGCGGTGAGGAGCGCGGTCATGTGGTGGTGTTGGTTACCAAACAGGGAAGGATTTCGCGCGTGACATGTCCTAAATGCGGGACGCGCGGTACGTTCAAAAGAGGTATGAGTGCTTCCGGCGAGCGTCCGTCGGCGCAACCCAGCGCGCCGTACGACCAGACCCGCACATATCGCAACGGGCAGACTCTGATGCACTCGACTTACGGCATAGGCGAGGTAACGGCCTTGATCGAGCCGCAGAAGATCGACGTGCTCTTCTCGGACCGCGTGCGTCGGCTAATTCACGCACGCGTGTAGGCGCAAGCCGAGGCGCGTGTTCGCCCCGAAAATTGTACGCAGCCGTTTGGTTTGCGCGCGAAATGCCCGACATGAGCACTTTGCGCAGAGTTGATCAGGTGGAGCCTCTCCGCGAAGGAAAAGATTATGTCCAGCAACGGCAAGACAGTGGAAACCGTTACCGTTAGGTTCATGGATGACGGAGCCGGAGTTCACTTAGAGTTAACTAATGCGACCGACCAGCCGCTCAGGTGTGTCGAGATTTTAACCGTCTTTCTAAAAGACGAAGAGACTTCAGGTGGTGGCCCTTCACAAGCTCACATCAAATTTGAAGATATAAAGTGTATACAGCCAAAAGAGAAAGCCGTCATGTCGCACAGAACCTGGATTAATGGGAAACCGTCAGATCGTAAATTCGATCAGTTGGAACGCCTGAAAGTCATCGCAGGTGAAGTCAAACCTTACGTACTGGATATTTCGTGGCAGGATGGGGAAGGGAAATCACGCTTTCAACGGATACCCGTCGGGCATTGATTAGCTGGTCACATGTTACGTCCGGAATTGGAAGAGAAACTGCGCAACGCCAGGCTCGCTCTCGACGGGGCGACAAGCGACATCATCATTGAACTCTGCAAACAGTACCTCGCGCTGCTCGACGAATACCGCGGTGAACTTTACAGGCTTCCCGACACGCTTGATCTTAATCCCCGGTCAGGATCTTCATCAGCACGGGCAGACACCGACGGCACCAGAAAAGCGGTCCGCGCCGCGATAGAAAATACCACTCGTGAACGCAACTGGGCCGAAGCGCTCCTCCTCTCATTCACCGCGGTCAGCGGCTATGGGGCGGTAGAGACACTTAACAGGCAGAAATACAAGGGCCATGATGATTGGGAGTTGAGCGCGCGCGGGGTCAGCTTTAGCGACGGTGCTGGCGGTCAGAGAATGACGATCCAAGAAGCCGTGGAGACCGCAAGCCTGCTCCGGCGTGAGGAACACGTCGCCAAAAACGCGGTTGCGGCGGGCGCGTGCCGAACAACTCGTCCGGTTAATTACAATCCTGAACTAGAGCCCTGGAAGGAAGTGCATGATGATAGTTTGTGAATTCTGTAAGCGGTACGAGAAGGATGGTAAATGTGGGCTTGGCCTTAACATACCGAAGGGGATGGGGTGCCGTGAGTTTGAGCCAGGGATAGAGAGATTTTGCTCAAACCCTAAAGATTTCGTGAACCCGCGGCAGATAATCGAGATGGCCACCTATTTCGGCATTAAAGGGGTGGAGCTAAAGAAGATCAAGCTCATGACTGCAAGAGAAGAAAGTACTCGGTTGTAGATTCCCAACCCCCAGGCAGGTGCTCTCAAAGTGAGATGTAATACTTGAGTTGTATCAGCCAGAAGCAGAAGCGCGGTGGGCCCCATCCGACCTCGTTCGTTAAGGCGATCGAGGGGCGCAAGCGCAAGATCGCACCAGGCTTCGTACGCTTCGCCGGCGAACATGCTTGAGAGGCGCTCGGCATCAACAAGCTGCATTCAAGACGGTCGCTATTTTTGTACAAAGTGTGCCGAGATGCGCTCGAAAAGCGGCCAAAATATGGTTTATTAGGCGGCCATATGATCGTTTAATCCACACCTATCAATTCAAAACAGCTACAACATACCGGACCAGGTAGGTTGCGACCACCCAATATCTCGCGCTAAGAGTCGACTTGATGGGTAGAGCCTGTAACGCGAGGCTTGCCCATGCCAGGTCAGTATGAGCTATATTGACAGGAGTTCATCAACGAATCAGCAAGCAGGAACGCTTCCGAGAGGGATGATCAGAGATGGTAAAATCAGCCCCAGCCAAGACCGCGCCAAAACTACCCAAGTCCAAGTTTCCCTGGTGTCTGCGCTGCGATAAACGGGTTGAGACTTTGACCATCAGGCCAGAACCACGCCATACGAGCAATGTCATCGTTGAGTATCATTGTCACGGCGAGACTGTCAGCCAGGAGATGTCGTCATCCCTCTTGACAGGCGGCCAGGGGTTGGCGTCATACACCGCCTTCAATGCCTACACCAGCGGGTTGATGTTAGGCGGGCCGCCCAAAAAATCAAGCAAGAAGAAAGGCACCAGCAGAGATAAGTAGCGCGCGCGTCCTTCGATATTGTCTACTGTAGAACGCACAACTGTCGGACTGACCTACGGCGCGAGCGGGCCCAAAAGCGTCAGCAAGAGAGGGAGGATGACCCAACGGCGATAAGGTTTCCCAAAGGGTACCAATCGCCGGATGATCTGCCAGATGCTCTTATGATTAATCCTAAAGGATTGTCCCTTACTTCCCGATAACCGTAAATACTCGGCGGAAAAGCCGACGATCGTGCCTGCGCAGAATCGTCTTCGTTCGCCTTGTTCGACCTCATCGGTGGCGCCGAATCAAAGCGGTGCCGTATATCGAACGATGTACGGCGCCGCTTGCGATTTCAGGCAAACCCAAACAGCTCAGAAGCTGAAGCGCAGTTGCAGCTCGACGCGGCGATTTCCGGCCGCCTGCCCACCGCCGCCCCTGCCGAACCCACCGGCGGTGCTGATCGACTGCCCGAAAAGCGGCGAGCTGAGGTTGCCGACCGGCACGCCCTCGTTGGTGTTGTTGAAAAGGTTCTGCACGCTGGCCGAGAAGGTCAGGTTGTAGCGATGCCGCGCCGCGCCTTCGTCACCGCCGCCGCCCCGTCCGCCACCGCCGCCTCGGCGACCGCCACCTCCGCCACCACCTCGACCACCGCCGCCTCGACCACCGCCGCCTCCCCCACGGCCGCCGGCCGCGCCGCTCTCTGATGCCTGCGTCGCCTCGCCGAAGCCGAATGACTTGGTAGCGCGCAAGTTCACGGTGAAGAAGGCAGGTCCCGTCGCGAAGTTGCGAGGAATAATCTCCTGCCCCGGGGAGGGCGTCACGTCGAACGTGCCGAAGGGTGTGACCCTCACGCCGGGGTCGGATTGATCGGTGACGAAGGCCGGCCGGTCGGTGAATAAAGTATCCCCGTTCAGATCACGCCCGACGGTGATGTTGAAGG
>JANOGZ010000380.1:0-4735 GCA_031406255.1 Pyrinomonadaceae bacterium
CGGGTGAAACGGCCAGCAGCGCGGCGGCGGCCAGCGCGCCGATGGCTCCTATGCGTCGTCGCAGGCCGAAGAGCACCAGTGCAATCGTGGCGAGACCAAAGACGACCGTCACCAGACGGATCGCGATGGTATTAAGGCCCAGCGCATACACCGGCAGAAACGCAAAATAATAGAGCGTCGGGCCGTGGTAATTCGATGGATCGTAATGGTAGATGCCGTCGCGAAAGAGCCTCGTGAAAAAGAAGCCGTTGACGCCTTCATCATGATGGAGGGGCTTCAATTCGAGCGCGTAGAGCCGCAAAAACGCGGCGACAAGCAGTATCACAATGCTGGCGATCCACCAGGCGCGGCGTGAGATTTCCGGCGTGGTCGCAGTCGTAGTGGCGTCGTCGTCGCCCGCGGCGGCGGCCGGATCAGCATCGAGGGCCTTAATAGCCGCGGGCGTATCAGCGGCGCGCGCGCGTTTCCCCTTACGGGCGCGCTGTTTTGTAGAGGCGGTAGTCACCTATTTCTCCAACCTTCGTGTAACGTGCGAAAAAAGTCTCGTTGACCTGCCCGGCGGTTCGTTCCAGACGGCTGACGACGACGTAATCAATTCCGTATCGATCAATGAGCGCACCCGCCTCCGCGCCCCCGGCATAAATGCGTCGCAGATCGGCCTCGCGCCCGGCGTAATCGATACCGTGCGTCCAGAGGTGTCCGGCATAGCCCATCGGCGAGCGCCTGCCCGTCAGAAATACCGGGTGATTATATGTCGGCGCGTGAAGAATCAGGGAGCGCGCAGGGGTCGAACGATTGATCAACTCCGCAAACGCCTGGCCATCGCGGTCAAAAATCCTCTGCTGCGACGCCCGCGAGATGACGCGCCAGACGTCTAACGCCCCGGCCAGCGTGAGCAGAATGAAGAACGCGACGGCGAGCCCTCTCAGCGACGAGCGCCCACTGCGCCACAGACGCACGAGCAGCAACGCGACGAGTGGCACCGAAGCCACATACCAGTAAAAGATGACCTTGATGTTATCCCACACCGACGGCGAAAGCTTGCCGAGATTCGGGCCGATAAAGCAGATCGTAAACGGAACATAGAATAGCAGCAGGCGCGGCGGCACGACCGCTCCGCCACCCGCCGAGCGCCCGCGCCACACGAGCGCGGCGATCAGCAACGGGATAAAAAGCCCCGTGTTCTTGAGCCAGAACCAGAGGACGTTCTGCTTGCCGTGATCCCATCCGAACTGCCAGCCGAAGAAAGTGCCGGCCTGCACCGCGCTATCGCGCGTCGCCCAGAGCATCTGCGGCACGGCCAGCGCCAGCGAGACGGCGAAGAACGCGGCCCACACGCGCCACCGCGGAAAAAGGAGCGCGAGGCACCCGCCCATCGCCATCATCACGACATACGTGTGCGCGTGCACGAGCGGCAAGAGTCCGGCCACGGCACCCGCTGCGATCATGCGCCGCATCGGAGCATCACCCGGGTACCAGCGGTGAACGTCTCGCCGAGGGCGGCTTTGCGTCCTCTGTGCTCTGGCTACCCTCTTTTGCTTTCTGCCCCCCGCCGCTGCTGCCGTCTTTCGGCTTTCCGTCAGCTGCGCATCGACCTCTTCCGCGCCGTCCGTTTCGGTCGCCTGCCACCACAGCGTCCAGATGATGAGCGCGAGCGGCAGACCGAGGAGGATTCCGCGCTGTGGAATCAGCAGCGTCGTCAGCGCATTTCCCCAGCGGAAGCTGCCGTTGAAGGTGATCGTGTAATCGTGCGGCAGTTTCTGCAGTAAAGCCAGAAGTCCTCGCCCGCTCTCGCGCGCTTCGCGCACCAGCAGCCACCAGCCGAGCCCTCCGCTCAACAGCACCAGCACCGGCGTGATCAACGCGGCCGCCCGGTCTCTGGTGAGCTTCAGAGCCCAGCGGTGAAGCAGACCGACGAGCGCGAGCCCCAGTACAAAATTTTCCCAGAACAGCGCGGACTGCAGACGCGCGCCGGCGCGCACGAACATCGCGGCCACAAAATCCATAATAAACGGATACGTCAGGCGCACGCCGGCGTACTCGGGATGTTCCGGCGGGAAGTTTTCGCCGCGCGCGAAGCTCGTAATGATACTGATATGGAAAGGCAGATCGCCGAGGTTATTGTCGACTCCGGTATATACCGCGCCTCCCTGCTCGAACATCGCGCGATCAAAGGCGAGCCACAGCAGCAGCGCGAGACACGCGTAGAAGATCAACGGAGCAGTCGTGCGCCCCGCCGGATGAAGAATCGCGCGCCGCACGTCGGCGGCCGCTTCCCCGATGTCGAGGCTGAGGCGCGCGCGCCACGCGGTCTGCGCTAAAAGGATTAACGGCGACGCGATCAATCCGGCGGTGATCAGCAGCGAGAGCGGCGTCAGGCCGAGGAAAGACGCGACCGTAAAACCTACCAACCCGAGCGCGGCGAAGCCCGTCGCGACGCCCGCGCACAGGCGCGCCGCAAACGGCGCGTCCTCATCGTAGAAGTATGTGAGCAGGGCGCCGCTGGCAATCGCAGCCAGCGCAAGAGCGAGAGCGAGAGGCATAGGTATATTTCAGATCGACGAATTGTAAGCGTTCAGCAGTCAGCTTCCAGCTAAAATAAAGAAGCGGGCGCCATGAAAGATCGACACCACACATGATCGGCTGACCGCTGATGGCTGATAGCTGAAAGCTTACTACGAATTTTCCTAGACGGCATCGGACAGGCTCGTAAACTCGAATTCCCGCACCTTGATCGCGGGCGCGATCATCGGCCGGTCTTCACCTCCGACGCGCACCGGCGGGGACATCGCCTCGATATTGTTGAGCATCTTGACGGGCGTTTCATTAAAACGGAAGTTTTTAATCGCCTGCTTCAGACGCCCTTTTTCGATCAGGAAGGTGCCGTCGCGCGTCAGCCCCGTATAGAGAACGGTCTGCGCATCGACGAGACGTATATACCAGAAGCGTGTGACGAGCACGCCGCGCTCGGTGTCGCGGATCATCTCCGCGAGAGAAGTATCTCCGCCGTCGATGATGATGTTGGTCGGCGCGGGCGTCGGCTCGATCATGCGTTTCGTTTCCGTGCTCTGCCGCGCGGCCCAGTAGCGCGTGTAGTTCAGATTCCGCACGACGCCCCCACGGACAAAATCCATGCGTCGCGCCGGCAGTCCCTCATCGTCGAAGGGAGCGCCCGGCGCGGCGGCGAAGCCCGGATCGGTATAAATATTAACCCGGTCGCCGAAGAGTTTCTCGCCGATCAAATTGCCGCCGCCCTTCCGCGAAAGAAATGAACGCCCTTCGTCGGCCGTACGCGCGCCGAAAAAACCCATCATATTCGAGATCAGCGCGCCGGCGGCGGCCGGTTCGAGAATCACCGTGTAATTGCCCGGTTCGAGCGCGACGGGCGCGCGCGAGCGTTCGGCCTTTTCAATCGCGCGCGCGGCCACCCCGCGCGCATTAACGTCTCTGATGCGATGCGACGCGGTCGAAGCCCACCCCGAACCGCTGCCATCGGCGGTGCGCACCGTCGTCGTGAAGGAAGAGAGCGAGTTTTTCGCGTAGCCGAAATTGCCGCGCGTGTTGGCGCGCGCCTGAAAGCCCCCGGCATGCTCGAAGAGGCCGGCGGCGACCAGATTTTTCGCGCGCGCCGGGTTGATCGTCGCGGCGACGCTCACGGCGCGGCGGGGTGCGGCGGCGCGATAGGTCGCCTCATCGAAGGCGGTGTCGGCCGGGGTGTACTGCTGCTTCCCGAGGAAGGGCTGCTGCTCGGGGTCTTCGGGGCGCAGGCGCGCGATCTCTTCGGCCGCCCGCACCACTCTTTCGAGCCCCGGCAGATCGAGCGTATTGGTCGTCGCCACGCCGCTGCGCTGACCGAACCGCGCGGTGACGGCGAGCGACAGGTCCTCGCGGTCACCGCTCGTATTCGCGGAATTGACGCCGAAGCGCGTGTAGGCCGAACGACCGCCCGTCAGGCTCGCTTCCAGCTCGTCGGCCCGCGACAGATCGAGGACCTTCTGGAGCAACTGTTGAGCTTCTTGTGCGGAGAGCATCGTCATCTTAGATTTTCCTCCCCGTATTGATCACGTTGATACCGCGAAAGCGTCCGGGCACGCACCCGTGCGAGACGGCGTTGACCTGGCCCGGCTCGCCCCTTGCCGTCGAAGTATGAGCCGCCCAGCACGTAAAATTCTTTCGAGCCGACGCCATCGCACGCGTTCCAGAAATCGGGCGTTCGCGATTGATAGGCGACATCGCGCAGCAACCCCGCCCGCTTACCGTTTTTGATTTCCCAGAAGACCTGCCCGCCAAACTGAAAGTTATAGCGCTGCTGGTCGATCGAGTAAGACCCGCGGCCTTCGATATAGACGCCGTCTTTTACGTCTGCCATCAGGTCTTCGGCGCTGACGCGTGCGCCGCCCGGCGCGGGCAGTAGGTTAATGTTCGGCATTCGCTGAAACGCGACCGACCCCCAGCTATCTCCATAAGATGTGCCGTGCGAGCGCCTGAGCCCGATCACGGCGGCGTTATCGCGGACCGTCTGATAGCCGACGAGCACGCCGTCTTTGAGGATATCCCACGCCGTAGTTTTCACGCCGTCGTCATCCCAGCCACAGGTTGCCAGACCATGAAGCTGGGTTTTATCGGCATTGACGTTGACGAGTTTCGAGCCGAACCGGAAGTTCCCGAGCTTATCGCGCGTGGCGAAGGATGTGCCCGCATAGTTTGCTTCGTAGCCGAGCACGCGATCGAGTTC
>JANOGZ010000876.1:0-3279 GCA_031406255.1 Pyrinomonadaceae bacterium
TTTTTTTACAGCCTTCGCCTCACGGCCGTCATCCGTTATCGCCCACGCGCCTGCTCTCCCCTGAGCGTCAGACAGGTGCTGCTGGCGCGCGCGATTAGATTACCTTTATCATCCATCACATCACACTCGACCAGACCGACCGTTTTTCCCTGCTTGATGACGCGTCCGATGGCGCGTAGTTTGGCCTTCCACACCGGCTTCAGAAAATTTATCTTCAGCTCGAGCGTGGTGAAAGATTCACCGTCATCGAGCGCCGCCGCATAAGCCATTCCCATCGCGGCATCGGCGATGTCACAAAGCACCCCGCCATGCAGCGTGCCCATCGGATTAGCATGGACCTCACCGGCCTCTAACTCGACGATAGCCTCGCCCGGCTGAACGGAAGTCAGTTTGAACCCGACCAGCCTGGCGACAGGCGGAGGCGGGATTTCACCGCGCACGAATTTTTCTATCTGGTCAAGCATCTTTGCCATACTTGTCCGTTCCCGTGACAAGCGCTCCTGCGGTCTGACGCCTCAGGCGCTTGCCACGCTCCTTTACTTTTCCAACATGCGGGAGATCGCTTCCTTGCTGGCGGCCCCCACGATACGTTCTTCTTCTCTACCATCTCTGAAGAGGATCAGCGTCGGGATGCCCTTGATCCCGTAGCGCTGCGATACGGAGGGATTTTCATCCACGTTCAGTTTGAACGTGTGCGCCGTGTCTGCGTATTTTTCCGCTACCGCTTCAACGATTGGCGCGAGCATACGACACGGCGCGCACCACGCCGCCCAGAAGTCGACGAGGACCGGTCTGTCTGCTTGCAACACATCCTGCTCGAAACTGCTGTCGCTCACTTCCCTGACATGGATATTCATGCTTGTTCCCCCTGATTGATTTCCCGCCCCTTGATTGTGCAGATTCACGACGCGTCAGCGTACGTCATCTTTAAGGATTGCTTATTGGCTCCAGACACGCATCTTCCAGCGTTGTGGCCGAGCAGCCCCGCCGAAGCCCAGACTGGCCAGCTCGTCGCGCTCTTGTCCGTTCGGCGCGCGCGGCGCGCCAGAAAGTGTACGGGGCGAGGATTACGTGGCTTCCGATAAAGGCGGCCGCAAAGATGATTTGGGGAGTTTCCCAGCCACTCATAATCTTCTCTCAGCCGACCCTGCCCCGTTGACGGTTCAAGCCAGTATGGTTCACTTTCAGTACCATTCACCGCTGAACCAATACGCCAAAAAATTTTGCGGTTCCAGATCTTTTGCCTATCGCTTTATCTGGCCCAACAGCTCGGTGAGTTGCTTCCGTTCTGCTGCTTTGAATCCTTTGAGCAACTCTTGCTCCTGCTCCACCAGTATCCGCACGCCGGCGGCATGTCGCCGCCGCCCCTCATCCGTAATCGCCGCGCGCACGCTACGGCGATCTTCCGGATCGGCGACGCGCGCTACCAGGCCGTCCGTTTCGAGCCGATCAATGAGCTGGGTCATATTTGACTTCACACAACTGATCCGCCCGGCGAGTTGTCCGAGCGGTAGCGGCTCGCCCCCCTGAACCAGATGATCGAGCACGCTCAGCTTGGCGAGCGATAAGCCCCCATCAGCCAGCGCCGATTCGATATGCGCTTCGATTCGGTGCGCGGCGCGCAGCAGCGCGTTGAGCAATGAATTCGACCCCTTGATGCCCGGACCACAGTCTTCGTTCATAGCTGCACTATCCGCGCGTGAACGAATATTGTCAACCGGCCGATTTCCGCGCGGCCGGTTGGACGCGAGCGCATCCGATCCGGAAGGCGGGGCCCCGCACGCCTCGCCGGCGACAGACGGGTCCGGCTCATCCCGGGCTGTTAATGATCCCGACGCCGAGAATACGAGCGGCGGATTCAAACGCGTGAATCTGCCGCCTGTGCTGGACGCGCTCGAATCTAACGAGGTCGCAGTGTCACATACGCGCTCTGCCCGCGCCGATTGATGAGCAGCAACGCCGGGCGCGAGTCCGAACGTTGCAATGCCGCTTTCAAATCGTCGACCGTGCGCACGCTCTGACCATTCGCCTGCTCGATCACATCACCGCTCCGAATACCTGCATCGGCGGCCGCGCCTGATGGATCAACATTCATCACGACGAGCCCCTGCGCGCCGCTGCGCAAGCCCAACTGTGCGGCTACCTCCGGACTCAGCGGTTCGATTCTCATCCCGTAGGTGCTACTGCCCCCGCCCGACTCCCCGCGCAAGTTGTCGGGCTCGCCTTCCTGCCCGGCGCTGGCGGTGAATTCCCCCAGCGTCGCGCGCAATTGCTGTTCTCGATTATCGCGCATGACCGTCAGGGTTACTTCGGTGCCCGGCCGCGTACCGGCGACGCGATTGCGCAAACCGTTGCTGTCGCTGACGGGCGCGTCGTTAAAGGCAGTGATCACATCGCCCTGGCGGACGCCGGCGCGCTCGGCGGGGCTTTCCGGCTCTACCGAATTGACGATCACGCCGCGCACTTCGCGCAGGCCGAGGCTTGAAGCGATCTCGGAGGTGATCGGCTGAATGCCCACACCGAGCCGGCCACGCCGGACCTTGCCGTCCTTGATCAATTGATCAAGGACGCCGCGCGCCATGTTCGTCGGAATGGCGAAGCCGATGCCGATATTGCCGCCCGAGGGCGATAGAATCTGCGAGTTGATGCCGATCAGTTCGCCGTTCGTATTGACGAGCGCGCCGCCTGAATTGCCGCTATTGATCGGCGCATCCGTTTGTAAGAAGTCTTCAAAGCTGCCGTCGCTGAGGCCGGTCGCGCGCCCCTTCGCGCTGATGATCCCGGAGGTGACGGTCTGCCCGACGCCGAGCGGATTGCCGAGCGCCAGCACCACATCACCGACGCGCACACGATCCGAGTCGCCCAGGGACAGCACCGGCATATTGCTCGATTCTATTTTGAGAACGGCCAGATCGCTCGGCGGGTCTGAGCCGACGACCTTCGCGCTGAACGTGCGCCTGTCGGTCAACTCGACACTGATCTCTTCCGCGCCGTCGACCACGTGGTGATTGGTGAGAATATAACCATCCGGGCTAACGATGACGCCTGAACCGAGCCCGCTCTGACGCCGCTCACGCGGTTGCTGTGGAGTGTTTCCGAAACGGTCGCCGAAAAACTCGCGGAAGGTCGGATCGTCAAGGAAAGGGTGTTGTTGCGGAGCGCGCAGGCGCCGCTCCGAACGAATCGTGACGACGGCGGGCGCGACGCGGCTCACCACGTCAGCATAGGAATTTTGCGGCGGCGGCATCTCACCGCTCGCGCTAATGGTTGCGCTTGCGG
>JANOGZ010000425.1:0-1656 GCA_031406255.1 Pyrinomonadaceae bacterium
GTGCCGCGCGTCCCGTCGCCACTGTTCGAGCAGTCTGCCGCGCTCCTGCCTGATGAGCGCTGCCAGCTTTTCAAGTAGGTCTTCAGCCATAATGTTTCTCTGGTTGTTGAGGGGAGGGCTTTGCTCTGTTTTATTCTAGCATAGAGGGTAGTATTTAGAGTCCCTTGAAGTTGATGTTATGGGTATTGAAAAAGCCAGAAAGGGATATCAGAGGTTGCATTGCTGCTGTCGCGACATAAATCTAACTTGGCTGTCTAACAACTCATTCAACCGGAGCGGAATCAGCTTGGCTTTCATCGTCAACTTGGATGCTATTCGATGATTCTTCCCGCCCGGTTAGATACTGTGTTGTTAGTCAAGCAGTTTTTTTTCCACTCGGGATCGAACGGCTGACCCGTCTTTAGAACACCGTAAGCGAGATGAATGAGCTTACGCATCGCCGCTCCGATAACACTCATCTTGCATTTACCTCTTTCACGCAAGCCCTGCGCCCACGCTTGAAAGAACGGACTACTGCGCAGGGCGGTGATCGCCGGAAAGTAGAGAGCTTTGCGCAGCCGCGCATTACCGATCTTTGAGAGCCGGGTCCGTCCGCGCACGCTACTACCCGAATGTCTCTCGCGTGGCACCAACCCGGCATAAGCGGCGACCTGTCGCGCACTTCGATATTGGGTAATATCTATGATCTCAGCTAAGAGCGTCGCAGCGGTCGTCTCCGCGATGCCCGGAATGGAATCGAGCAACTCGCTCTGTCGCCGCAAGTCGGGATGCCCCTCGATGTGCTGGCGGATGGCCGCTTGCGTCTGCTTGATTTGTTTGTCGAGATAGCCGATGTGTTCCTCGACAGAAGACTTCACGGCCTCGACCGTGATGATCGCTTCGAGTCGATTCTGTTCGGCGACACGCATCTCGGTAAGTGCCTCCAGGCGACGCACAAGTGCTTGCAGTGCTCTCACTTCCGGTGTGGGCGGCGACCACGCGAGAGGCTGCTGGGCCTGACAGAAGCGGGCGATCAACTCGGCATCAACACGGTCCGTCTTGGTGCGCGACAGGCGGCTCCCGGCGAACGCTTTGACCGCCGCCGGGTTAATGACACTGACTTGCTGACCTGCTTCGTGTAGATGCAGGGCGAGAGCTTCGCCGTATGCGCCGGTTGCTTCCATGCAGGCGTGAACGCATAACGCACCTTGCTTGATGAGCCACGCGTCCAGTTCTTGGAATCCGACCGTCGTATTCGGGAAGACCTTATGCTTGAGTTTACCGCTCGGGTTGAGCAGGCAGAGGTTGAACTTCAGTTTAGCGATGTCGATGCCGAGTGTGGGTAAGCGCATGTCGACTCCTTAATGTTAGGGGTTTCTTGCGGCGCGGGTCAAACTTGCATATACAAGCTCAGCTTCGTTGAAGCGGCTTTAGATACTGTGCGACCTCATGTGCGGCAAGGATGGACACCGGGAGCTTATCTAACCGACTGACTCTTCGGGTCATAATTCGGGCACGGCTTCTCCGGTGTCCATTGGGAACGCTGAAGCTTGTCGCTTTAGCGCACTTCCGTCAACATACAAATTCGGGCGTTAGGCTGCGCAGGAGGCGATATCTATGAAGGACAAGAAGTCTCTTTTGAACATTGCATTGCTGAAAAATGATGTTGAAGCTGTG
>JANOGZ010000438.1:0-3485 GCA_031406255.1 Pyrinomonadaceae bacterium
CTCTCGCTCATAGGCGGCATGACAAGCCCAAAATCGGACAACTTCCAACGCCCGTCATGCAAAAGAATGTTTGAAGGCTTCAGGTCGCGGTGGATGAATCCAAGTGCATGGAGGTGCTGGAGCGCGTCAAGGACTTGACCCAAGGCCGAAAGCGTTTCTTGGCGATCAGCCTGCATGATCGGCAAGTGCTGATACATGGTCTTATCGGCGAGCGGCATGATAAACCACGGTGGGTCTGACTCGAGGTCGGCGCTCAGCCGCGATGATCGGCACTTGCCGGTGCTGTAGATAGGGCAGCATCGCTACTACTTCTTCTGTTTCGCCGCTATTGCTCAAGACGATCACGACATCTGCCGGCGTGATGATTCCGAGTCCCCCGTGCCCCGCATCCGAAGGATGGAGATAGATGGCAATCGTGCCGGTGCTGGTCAGGGTGGCGGCGACCTTCTGGGCGATGTAGCCGGATTTACCGACGCCGACCAGAACGACCTTTCCCCGGCACGCCACCAGAAGCTGGATGGCCCGTTCGACCGCTTCGCGCTGGAGCCGGGAAACTGTTCGCGTGATCGCCTCGGCTTCCAATCGCAGCAACGCGACAACCTGCGAGTAATAATTTTTCTTCGTCATGTGGCGCTACTCAGGATCAGCGACACCGCTTATGGGCGTGTCGCGGAGATAGTGAGGATACGATGCGGTCGCGCCGAAGGACAACTCCCGCGAAGGGCCGACCATCCACGTTCAAATACCGTTCAGTTCTCGTGTAGACAAGACTTGCCAGTTCGACTATATTTTTGGCTCTCTTTTAGTGCGCTCCGACGGAGTCGAGACCCTTCCATGGCATTCTTCAATTTACTGCCGAAAGAGGAGCAATATTTCTCTTTCTTTACGCAAATGACTTCTCATATCTATGATGCGTCTCGTGCGCTCAATGAGATGCTGGCCGACAATGGCGGCGACTATACGGGCTACGCCGCGCACATCAAATCCATCGAGCACTCGTGCGACGAGGTGACCCACTCGGTCATTATACGTCTCAACAAATCCTTCATCACGCCCTTCGACCGCGAAGACATCCACATGCTTTCAGGAGCACTCGACGACATCGTCGATCTGATCAACGATGTGGCGCGCGCGATGGTGATGTACGACGTGCATGAGAGCACGGAGTACGCGCGCCACTTTGCCGACGTGATTCAGCGTATGGCCGTGCAGCTGCATGAGGTGGTCTCAATGCTCGCCCGGCCCAGCGGCCTGACGTCGCGACTCGTCGAGATTCATCGTTTGGAGAATGAGGGGGATGATATCTATCATGCGGCCGTCGGCAAGCTTTTCCACAGTGCGACTGATCCGCTGACGGTGATCAAGTGGAAAGAGATATACGAAAAGCTGGAAGCGGCCGTCGATCGCTGCGAATCGGCCGCCAACATCATCGAGAGCATAGTTATCAAACACGCCTGATCGCGACGTAGAGTTTTCAACCAACCCGAAATCCGCACCATGACCGCCACCCTATTTTTTGCCGCCACGATCATCTTCATCGCCCTCATCTTCGATTACATCAACGGTTTTCACGATGCGGCAAACTCGATTGCGACCGTCGTCTCGACGCGCGTGCTGTCGCCGGGCGCGGCCGTCGTCTGGGCCGCGTTCTTTAACTTCGTCGCTTTCCTCGTGCTCGGCGAAGCCGTCGCCAAGACGATCGGTAAAGATATGGTCAACATCAAGGCGATCGCCGATGACCTGCAGTTGTGGGTCCTGCTGTGCGGGCTGATCGGGGCGATCGTCTGGAACCTGGTCACATGGTACTACGGGTTGCCGTCGAGCTCGTCGCATGCGCTGGTTGGCGGTTATGCGGGCGCGGCCATCGCCGCCTCCGGGTTCGGCGTGCTGCTGCCCGGCGGCTGGACCAAAACGCTTATTTTCATCGTGCTCTCGCCGCTGATCGGGTCCCTGCTCGGCTTTACGATCATGGTCGCGGTGATGTGGATTTTTCGCGGATGGTCGCCGAGCCGCGTCGACGGCCTTTTTCGCAAGGGACAGCTCTTCTCCGCCGCGCTGTTCAGCCTCGGGCACGGCGGCAATGATGCGCAGAAGACGATGGGCATCATCGCCGGCGTGCTCGTCGCCTCGAACCTCGACCCTTATGCGACGGGGGATATTCCGCTGTGGGTCGTGCTCGTCTGCCATGCGGCGATCGGCCTCGGCACGCTTTCGGGCGGCTGGCGGATCGTTCACACGATGGGATCAAAGATCACAAAGCTCAAGCCGGTCGGGGGCTTCAGCGCCGAAACGGCCGCCGCCATCGCGATCATCGGTGTGACCTTCGGCGGGATTCCCGTCTCCACCACACACACGATTACCGGCGCGATCGTCGGCGTCGGAGCGACGCGCCGGCTATCGGCCGTTAAATGGGGCGTCGCCGGGCGCATCGTGTGGGCCTGGATACTGACGATCCCCATCGCCGCGGCGATCAGCGCTCTCTCCTTTCTTCTATACAGATTCCTGAGCGCTCTCACAGCGAGCTGACATTTCCCTGGTGCGGGTTGAATCTACCCGGCATGGTGATCCTCGATGCTGTAGGCCGGTCCGCACACAAGCAGAATAGTCATCGGTTCTCGACCGGTGTTCTGAAGCGTGTGCGTGGCGCCGCGCGGAATGAAAATAGCGTCGCCGGTTGTGACCTCGCGCGTCTCGCCCCCGACCGTCATCTGCCCCTGACCGCCCAGCACGTAGTAAATCTCCTCCGTGTTCTGATGATGATGCCGCCCGACGGTGGCGCCCGGTGGTAAAACCTCTTCCGCGAGGCTGCACATCTCGATGTCTGACGTGGTGCGATCGATCAGCGGGCGGATTTCCGATTTATGCGGTGTCCTAATAATGGCGGCCCGTCGGCGATTAACGACGATCATAAATGCTTCGCTTTACTCCTCACCGAATATTCCGGCCCGCGCCGGTGGAAACGGCGTTGATTTGACGTTGAACCGGCGGCGCGTGTCAAGCATGGCTGGAAAGCACATGCCCCGCTATGCTATTTTATTTCTTCTATACTTAATCTTATGCCCGCGTAGCTCAGTGGATTAGAGCGTTCGCCTCAGCCACAACGCTTTTGTCGCCTTGCCCTCACGCCAACCGCCAACGAAAGGCGCGCATTTACCCGCCAGGCCCAAGTTCAAACCGGAGGAAGCTATGAACAAGTATGAATACGGGAACAATAGCGAAGCCGTCGTTCTCACGGCTTACCTCGCCGCTGGATTTAGTGTAAGCATCCCCTTCGGGTCGGGAGCCAGCTATGATCTGATCGTCGACGGCGGCTCTCGTCTTTTCAAAATACAGGTTAAGACGGCCTGGATCAGCGGCGGCTGTGTGCTCTATAAAAGTCAGCGCCGACAACCCGGCGCGGGCCTCACACGAAGGCCGTACAGAAGAGGAGAGGTTGACTACTTCGTCGCGTATTGCCCGGCAAACCGGACCATCTACGCGGTGCC
>JANOGZ010000477.1:0-7498 GCA_031406255.1 Pyrinomonadaceae bacterium
CTCCGTAGCGTTGGCGCGCATCGTGCCGCTCGGCGGCGGGAGCCGCATCAGCTCCTTTGTGATCGAAGGACAAAGCTCACCCACCGCCGACGGATCGGGGTCCAGGCAAGACTCCTCGGGAAGTATTCCGGCCGCCCAACCGGACGAAATCAGCGCCAATGTCGTCGGCGGGGACTATTTCCGGACGATGGGCATTCCGTTGCGGCAGGGACGCGGCTTCAACGCGCAAGACCGTGACGGCGCGCCGGGCGTGGCGGTCGTCAACGAAAGTTTCGCGCGTCGGCGCCTATCGGGTCAGAGTCCGATCGGCCGGCGGCTCAGCCTGCGCGGCGAGCAGGGGCCGTTTCTCGAAATCGTCGGCGTCGTCCCCGACGGCAAGTACGGCACCGTCGGCGAAGCCCCGCAGCCGTTCCTCTATCTGCCGTTAATGCAAAACCATGAAACGGGGCTGACCCTCCTCGTGCGCACCGCAGGTGATCCGGCGAATCTGGTCGCCGCGGTGCGCCGTGAAGTACTGGCGATCGAACCGAATCTGCCGCTCTCCGACATCCGTTTGATGACCGAGCAGATCAGCGATTCGCTCGCGCCGGCGCGCTCCGGGGCGACGCTGCTCGGTATATTCAGCGGCCTCGCCGTGTTGCTCGCGGCGGTCGGCGTGTATGGCGTGATGGCCTACTCCGTCAGCCGTCGCACGCGCGAGATCGGCATCCGCATGGCGATCGGCGCGCAGAACTCGGACGTGATGAAACTGATTATCAGGGAGGGCCTGATGCTGATTCTGATCGGCATCGCGGCGGGTCTCATCGCCGCCTTCGTCGTGACACGCCTGCTCACCGGGTTTCTCTACGGCATCGAGGCGACCGATCCGCTCACCTTTGTCGTCGTCACCTCACTGTTAGGGGTGATTGCGCTGATCGCCTGTTACATCCCGGCCCGACGAGCGATGAAGGTTGATCCGATGGTGGCGCTCAGGTACGAGTGAGAAGTGATAAGGGAATGAGGGAAATTATGATGACACTGTGGCAGGATGTGCGTTACGGGATTCGCATGTTGCGGAAAAATCCCGGCTTTACATTAATCGCAATCGTCGCTCTGGCGCTCGGCATCGGTGCGAACGCTTCGATCTTCAGCGTCATCAACGCGGTGTTGCTGCGCCCGTTGCCATTCGCCGAGTCAGAGCGGTTGGTGATGGTGTGGGAAAAGCGTCCGCGGCAAAACCGCAATTCAAATCCGGTCGCGCCCGCCGACTTTCTCGACTGGCAAAAGCAGAATCAATCCTTCGCCGCGATGGCGGCGTACTCGGGGCGCGCCTTTAACTTGACGGGCGCAGGCGCCGAGCCCGAACAACTCAGCGGGCAACTCGTCACCAGCGCGTTCTTTCAAGTCCTCGGCGCGAAGGCCGCGCTCGGTCGCGCGCTGCTGCCGGAAGTCGATCTGCCCGGAGGCAATCGCGTCGCTGTTTTGAGTCACGGGCTCTGGCAGCGTCGTTTCGGCGGCGAACCGGCGGTCGTCGGCCGCAACGTCACGCTTGATGATGAAAGCTTCACCGTCGTCGGAGTCATGCCGCCGGAGTTTCAGTACCCTGCCCGCGAGACAGAATTGTGGGCGATTCCGAAAGGAAGTGTCCCCGACGTAATTCTTCCCGGCAATCCCGATCCGGCGATGCTGCGCGGCTTGCACTACTTAAACGTCATCGCTCGCCTCAAGCCCGGCGTGACGAACGCGGCGGCGCAGGCGGAAATGGAGACGATCGCCGGACGACTCGAACAGCAGTACCCGGATGATAATACCGGACATACGGCGCGCGTCGTCGGGTTGCACGAACAACTCGTCGGCGACGTGCGACCGGCGCTCATCGTGCTTCTCAGCGCGGTCGGCCTCGTGCTGCTGATCGCGTGCGCCAACGTCGCCAATCTGCTGCTCGCTCGCGGCGCGGGGCGTGAGCGCGAAATGTCTATTCGCACGGCGCTCGGCGCCGGTCGCTTGCGGCTCGCCCGGCAGCTGCTCACGGAGAGCGTGCTGCTGGCGGGGTTGGGCGGTGTGCTCGGTCTGCTGCTCGCGTTGTGGGGAACGGATGCGCTCGTGGCGCTCAGCCCGGAAAGCTTTCCGCGCCTGCAGGAGATCAAACTCGACGGGCGAGTGATCGGTTTTACGCTGCTCGTGTCGCTCCTGACGGGAGTCGTCTTCGGTCTCGCGCCCGCGCTGCAGGTATCGCGGCTCGACTTGAATAGCTCGCTTAAGGAAGGCGGACGTGGAGGATCTGATGGCTCCGGGCGTCGCCGCCTGCGGAGCGCGCTGATCGTCACGGAGGTCGCCTTGACGATGGTTCTGCTCGTCGGGGCGGGGTTGATGATTAGAAGCTTCGAGCACTTGCTGCGGGTTGATCCGGGATTCCAGGCGGATAACTTGTTGACGCTGGAACTCTCGCTGCCGCAATCGAGATACAGTGAGGGTGAGCCGCAGACGGCGAACTTCTTCCGTGAAATCCTGGGGCGCATCGCGGTGCTGCCCGGCGTCGAATCAGTCGGCGCAACATGGATACTACCGCTCAGTGGTCAGGGTGCGGGCAGCACCTTCGAGATCGAGAATCGCCCGCCTGAGGCTCCCAATGAGCGCACGCCCGTGGGGTTCAGTTCCGTCAGTCCCGAATACTTCCACACGATGCGCATCCCCGTCGTGAAGGGTCGAGAATATAGCGACCGCGACACGGCTGATGCGCCCGGCGTCGCGCTCATCAATGAAACTTTCGCGCGCCGCTTTTTCTCCGGAGAGGACCCGCTCGGCAAGCGCATCAGGCAAAGAGGTGAGGAGAACGACTGGATTACTATCGTCGGCGTCGTCGGCGACGTGCGGCACGTGGGACTGGCATCGGAGCCACGCCCCGAGATGTATTACTCATACCTGCAGGCTCCGTTTCCCTTCATGAACGTCGTGGTGCGAACCGCATCAGCCGATCCCGCGACAATAGCGAACGCGGTTCGCAAAGAAGTGTGGGCGGTGAACCCGAACCAGCCTGTCGCCAACGTCAGCACGATGAACGAATTGTTGACGAACTCCGCCGCGCGCACGCGCTTCAACACGCTGCTGCTCAGCCTGTTCGCGCTGATCGCCCTGACCCTGGCAAGCGTCGGCATCTTCGGCGTGATGAGCTACACGGTGACCCAGCGGACGCGCGAGATCGGCGTCCGCATGGCGCTCGGCGCACAAAGAAGCGATGTGCTCCGGCTGGTCATCCGGCAGGGGATGATCCTCGCGGCGCTCGGCATCGTGATCGGTCTTGCCGCCGCCCTGGCGTTGACGCGCGTGATGACGAGTCTGCTTTTTGGCATCAGCGCGACAGACCCCGCGACGTTCGTCGGCATCGCCCTGCTGCTCGCGGGGGTGGCGCTCGTCGCCTGTTACATTCCTGCCAGGCGGGCGACCAGAGTCGATCCGATGGTGGCGTTGAGATACGAATGAACCGAGGGACGAGGGATGAAGGATGGAGGCGTGGATTCTTAGCCAGCTTCGTTTCATCCCTCCGCCCCATCGTTCATCCTTCCGTGATGAGGTGTGATGATGAAATACGCTTTGCTGATCTCGCTTTTGGTGGGCGCGGCGCCGTTTGCTCAAGCACAGGAGCGTCGAGTGGGCGCTGTCACGTCAACGACGAAACGCAGCGAAACGGGCGACACTCAGCGAAACACGCGCTGGGTCCAGTCGGTTGACGGCAATGAACTGAGCGTCACCGTACGTGGCGATGTGCGGTTCAACGACGACTACACGGATATCGTGAGCGTCGCGGACGGCGGCTTTTTCCAGATCAAAGAGAAACGCGACGGCATGGTGCGCCAGATTGAAATCAACGGGCAAGGTAACGGCGAGTTGCAAAGACGCTACACGGTACAGGGCGAGGCGCGCGGCTACGACGGGGAAGCGCGAAATCAACTCACGAGAATGCTCGCCGCCGCGCTCCGCGACGGATTTGATATCGAGGCGCGGGCGCGCCGGATTCTTCGTGAGCGCGGCGGCGCGGCGGTTCTTCGTGAAGCGGCGCAAGCCCGCAGTGACCATGCAAAGAAGGTTTGGCTCACCACGCTGGCCGGAGCAGACGATCTCGACTCCGACCTGCAGCGCCATTTGATCAATCTGGTCGCGGGTCAAATGACCTCGGATTATGAGAGAGCAGAGGTGCTGATCAGGACCGCTCGATTCGGCTATGGTGAAAAGGGTGTGCGTTCTGCTTTCGCCGAAGTCATGGGGGAGATGAGCTCTGATTACGAACGCGGGCGGGTGCTGAAAGCTCTGCTGCGTCAACAGAAGGGCAAACCCGAGGTGTTGCTGCTCGCCGTTAAATCCGCTGCTACCTTCTCTTCCGATTACGAGAAGGCGCAGGTATTGATTGAGGCGGCGAAGACGGGCGGGGTGGATGCGGCAGTGCGCGCGGCGCTGGTCGATGCCGCGCAAACCGTCGCTTCGGATTATGAACGCGGGCGCGTTCTCGTCGTTCTCTTCGATAAGCGCGAGCGCAATTAAGGTTTCACAGCGCGTGGGGCTAAAGCGATGAAAACAATATGGCAGGATGTGCGCTACGGGGTGCGTATGCTGGCGCGAAGTAAGGGGTTCAGCCTGGTCGCGGTGCTCTCGATTGCGCTCGGCATCGGTGTCAACACGACGATCTTCAGCTTCGTCAACGCCGCGCTCCTCCGCCCGCTGCCCGTGCCGCGTCCGGAGCAACTCATGCGGCTGTGGGATGGTCAGGCCTCTTCGTACCCGGACTACGCCGCCTATCGTGATGAAACGGAAGTCTTCGCAGGTCTCGCGGCTTACGCGCAACGACCGATGAGTTTGACGGGCGGCGAGGAGACGGAACGCATCTGGGGCGAGATCGTCACAGCCAACTACTTTGACGTGCTCGCCATCCCGCCCGCACAGGGGCGCGGCTTCCTCCCTGAAGAAGACCGCACGCCGGGGACGCACCCGGTCGTTGTTATCAGCGACGGCTTATGGAAGCGACGCTTCAACTCCGACGCAGGCGTGATTGGCAAATCCATTCTTCTCAGCAATCAACCCTTCATCATCATCGGCGTCACGGCGGAAAACTTCGCTGGTGCAACCCTCGTCACGCCGCCCGACGTGTGGGTTCCGATCATGAGCGAGCCGCTCGTCCAACCCGGCTCTGTTTCGCTCACCTCGCCGGACTCCGGCTGGCTCAACGTCTTAGGGCGACTCAAGCCAGATGTGACGTTCCCGCAAGCGCAAGCTGCGATCAGCACGGTTGCGAGCCGACTCCATCAAGCGCGACGAGCACGAGATTCGGGACCGGAAGAAGCGGGGGGCAGGAAGGCGACAATTGTTCCGGCGCGCGGGCTGATGGTTCCGCCGCAAGGACGCACGACGACCTTTTTTGTCGTCGGCTTGCTAATGACGGTCGTGACGCTCGTGCTGCTTGTTGCGTGCGCCAACGTCGCCAACATGCTGCTCGCACGCGCCGCTGCGCGCCGCAAAGAGATCGCCGTCCGCCTCGCTCTCGGCGCGAGCCGCTGGCGCGTCGTGCGTCAATTGTTGACGGAGAGTTTGCTGCTTGCGCTCGCGGGCGGCGCTGCCGGTCTGCTGCTCGCGTTGTGGAGCGTCGACCTGTTACAGAGTCTGCTGCCGCAATCAACAATCGGGATGCGTGCGGCGGTCGATACGAGTCCCGATGTGCGCGTCTTCGCATACACGTTGCTACTGTCCCTGCTGACCGGCATCGTCTTCGGGCTCGTGCCCGCCTTGCAAGCCTCGAAGCCGAATCTCGTGCCCGCGCTCAAGGATGAAGCCGTGGGTTTCTCGCGCCGACGACTGAGCTTGCGCAACCTGCTCGTCGTCGCGCAGATTGCCGTCTCTCTGTTGCTGCTCGTCGCTGCCGGTCTCTTCATCCGAAACTTACAGAATACGCAGCACGCCGACCCCGGCTTTCAAATCGAGGACGGCTTCGTGATGACCTACGACCTCGAACCCGCCAAGTACACGTCGGCGCGCGGCAAACTCTTTCACGAGGAGGTGCTGGGTCGCGCGCGCGCGTTGCCGTACGTGCGCGCCGCTTCGCTTGCGGAATACGTGCCACTCGGCGAAGGCGGCAGCAAATCGCCGCTCTACGTCGAAGGTGAACCCGCATCGCCTGACCCGCTGGATGAAGACTCACTGCTTTCTCACGCGACAATCGCCACTGACTACTTCAAAACGATGGGCATCTCGCTCTTACGCGGACGCGACTTTGGCGACGGCGACACGGCGTCGAGTCCACAGGTGGTCGTCGTCAACGAGACGCTCGCGCGGCGCATCGCGCCGGATGGAAACGTCGTCGGCAAACGCCTGCGGATGGACTCCAAAGGCGAGTATCTCGAAGTGGCCGGCGTGGTGAAAGATATCAAGTACAACCAGCTCACGGAGAAGACACCGTTCTTCGCTTATCGTCCGCTCAGCCAGCGGTATCGCGCGCAGATGACGCTGCACGTGCGCACGGCGGGCGACCCGCGGGGGGTGATGAATCAGGTTCGCGCAGAAGTTCGTGCGCTCGACCGCAACTTGCCGCTGACGGACGTCATGACGTTGGAGGAGCACATGCGCGTGCCGCTCGCTCCGGCACAGTTGTTCGCGTGGCTATCGAGCGCGTTCGGCGTACTGGCTTTGCTGCTCGCGGCGACGGGACTGTACGGCGTGATGGCATATCTCGTCAGCGGGCGCACACGGGAGTTCGGCATCCGAGTCGCGCTCGGCGCACGCAGCGGCGACGTGCTGCGCCTCGTGCTCTCCGAAGGATTAATGCTCGTCTGCCTCGGCGTCCTCTTAGGACTACTCGCGTCAATCGCCCTCACGCGCGTGCTCCAGAGCGTGCTCTACGGCGTGTCTGCTACTGACCCCGCGACATTCGCGTGCGTGGCTCTGCTGCTCACCGCCGTGGCGCTCGTCGCCTGTTACATTCCTGCCAGGCGGGCGACCAGAGTCGATCCGATGGTGGCGTTGAGATACGAATGAACCGGGGGACGAGGAATGAAAACAATAATGTGGCGAGATTGCGTTACGGCGTGCCGCTGCTCGTCCAAAATTCCCGGCTTTACACTCGTGGCCATTAGCGCGCCGGCCTCGGGGATTTGATGGAATGACTTGTGAGATGCGGCATTAATAGTGATAACGCCCTTGAAGAAAATCTATTCTTTCTTCATCTACCAGATATACTATCCGATGTTCTTGTGTTAAACGACGTGACCAGGCGCCTGCTAATAAGTATTTGAGCGGTTCCGGCTTCCCGATGCCGGCAAGCTGATCCCGCATCACCGCCTCAACTAAATCAAATGCCCTCAGCGCTACTTTCCGATCTATCTCTACCCAATAACGTAAATCTTCAATAAACTCCGGATGGAACGCAGCGATGCGCGTTGTGCCTGCGAAGTCCGGCGCCCCGGCCGGGGCGCGGTCTTGTTTAAAACGCGCGATCCGGTGGCGGCGTTCGCGCGGCGCTCACTTGCCACCGGCTAAT
>JANOGZ010000513.1:0-9465 GCA_031406255.1 Pyrinomonadaceae bacterium
CGCGGTCGCGGGTGACCACCACGTTCTCGTGGCAGAGGCCGCTGATCTCGACCACCAGGCTCCGCGCGTCCTGATGTTTCGAGAGGGCCTTATTGATGCTATCCCCTTCATCGCATTTTACTTTAACCGTGGCCGACGATTGATCCACGGGCGGGCCTGCGGCAACGGGGCGCGGGGCAGCGCCCGCTGTCGACGGGACGGGCGCGGGCAACAAACAGACCGCGCCGAGTAAGAGGGCGAGTGCAAACAGTTTCGACATGGAACACCTCCGGGGGAATGGTTACGACGTGTGACCGGCGGGCCGATCCGCGACCCGATGACTACCCTTTGACGGAAACCCTTTGGCGGAGAATACGAGGACGGAAAAGACGTGGAACCGTGCTGAAAAGAGATTGACTAACCGCTATATATTCCAGTTTCCGCAGCTTGTCAACGACGGCTGTGGCTGAACTCTTATCAATTTTGGGGAGCCGTCAGCCGCTTGAACACTCTGCGGCGCGGCGGTGGCTGCTCGATCAAAGCCAGTCGCCGGTCAGCAATTAGTCCCGCGACTCTTTCCGACTCACCGTCACGAGTAGCCCCAGCCTGTGCTCGTCCCCGTGGTTGTAAGGGGCGTTCGTCACGGTCGAGGCGTGACCCGACAACTCGGAGACGTCCTATTTCAGGCGAAATTATCCAAAGTAGGTCGCACATCTCTCTACCCGGCGCACCTCGCTCAGAAGACGATCGCCGGAAGCCACGGGGCAATCGCCGGGATTCGATCTCCCGCCGGCGACCTATCTGCCGTATGCCGCACTACTTCTTACCCGCCCGTTCGGTCAATCTCATCAACTCCTCCGGCATCCATTTGCCGAGACCCTTGGTGAGCGGGTCTCTGATACCGGCGGAGCGATCATGCCAGTCGTCTTCCTCGCCCAGTGTCCCACGCTCGCGCTCATATTTTTCCGTCTGTTCGAGGCTGAGCGCGATACCACTGATGATCTCGCGCCAGTCCTGCTGCTGTATGCCGCGCATGACGAGCGAGAGACCGGCGGTCCAGTCCTCTTCCGGCGCGTGGGCGTCCTGCTCCGGAATAGTCAGATTATGCGTCGGCGGGAAGGGCGCGCCCTTGTATTCCTCGACGAGCCGCGCCTTCAAATCCTTGAGTGGCATCCCTGGGTTCGCGCGGCGCAGCGCCTGCGCGCGGCGATAAATGTCGGCGACGCTTTGTTGCTCTGGGGGCATAGTCTTCAAACACACCCTCTCTCAGATTTTCTTTCCAGTACGGGATATAACTTACACGCCCGGCGCGCGACTCGCAACCGCCACGGCCGGGTCTCGGGCGACGCTTCTCTCGTTCTTCTATTTCGTCCCGAAGGCGCGGCGGAGCCAGCCGCGAAGGCCGCCGCGACGGATGTCGGCGAGCACGACGTGCGCCGTATTACGACCCGAGGCGGCGAAGACGCCGCCGCCCGGATGCGTCGAAGCACCGGTCAGGTACAGGTTCTCGATCGGCGTGCGATAGGTGGCGAGTTCCGGTAGCGGCCGAAACATGAACATCTGATCGAGTTCCATCTCGATGTGCATGACGTTGCCGCGCAACAGGCCCAGCCGCCGCTCCAGATCAAGCGGCGTCTGGATGAACCGCGCGAGCACCGAATCGCGCACGTTCGGCGCATACTCCGACACGACATCGATCAGCTTATCGGCCTCCCGCCCGGCGATCTCATCCCACGCCGCGGCGCCCCCCTCGGCCAGTTCGTAAGGATAGTATTGACCCCAGATGAAGAGCGTATGCCGGCCCGTGGGGGCGAGCGTCGGGTCGACGGCCGAGAAGGTCATCGCGAGCGCCGCCGGATGCTGCGATGGTCGCCCCTGCAGGTAATCTCCATAAGCCCGATCCAGATATTCGAGCGACGGGCACAGCAACTGCAAACCCTGATGACAGTCGCTCGCCCGCCCGCCCGAAGGCGCTGCCCGGTAGTCGGGCAATTCCGAGACGGCGCAGCGCACGATCATCCCGAAGCCGTTGCCGATGCGTACGGCGCGGACGCGCCGCGCCAACTCGGCGGGCAAGTTTTCCGCGCCGATCAACTTGAGGAAAGTGGTGCTGACATGCGCGTTTGAGATGATGCGGCGCGCCGCGATCCGCTCGCCGCCCACGAGACGAATACCGCCGGCGCGACCCTCGCTGATCTCGATCTGCTCGACTTCCGCCGACAGGCGCACCTGACCGCCGTGGTGTTCGAGGCAGCGCGCCAGCGCCTGCGTGAGCGCGCCCGATCCGCCGCGCGGACGCTTCACCCCGCTGCGGTGAATCATCGACTGCCAGCCGAGAAAATCTCCCGTCGCCGCCGCTCCCGGCGGCGGCCCCGACTGCGCCGCGAGCCAGACGAGCGCCGCGCGCAGACCTTCGTGCGTGAACGTCTCACGCGCCAGCGCGCCATAGCTCGTAAATAGCTTGCGTGTCATCTCGACCGGGTTCTTCTGTTCCCGGTTACGCCGGAAGATCATGTGACGGCCGAGGTTGAGAAGCGTCGGCGGTTTCAGGAAAGCTTCAAAGACCCCCTCGTTGAGCGCGCCCCACTCGCGCACGAAATGGCGATAGGCGTCCGCGTCCGGAGGGCTGACGCGCGCGATCGACTGGCACGTTCGTTCGACATCACGCCAGAAATAGATCGCTTCGCCTTCCGGCATCGGCGCGAAGGCAAACGGATCACACTCGATATATTCGAGTCCGAACTTTTCGAGTTCCAGCTCGGCGACGACGGGCGTCAGGTGAATCATGATGTGCGCGCTCGAGCCGACATCGATCCGGTAGCCGGGAATCAGGTCTTCTTCCGTGCAGACCGCGCCGCCGACGATGTGGCGCCGCTCGAGCACCGTGACGCTCATCCCCGCCTTCGCCAGATAGCACGCGCACACCAATCCGTTATGACCGCCGCCGATGACCGCGACGTCAAAGGTGCCGGCCGCTGCTCGATCTCGCATCAGGATAAATTCTGCCTTGCGTTGAAATGGCTTTCGCCCTCATCATAGCCCCCTGTACCGGCCCGGGGCAAAATCATCAAGACACAAAGGACGTGAACCGAAGTGGGTGAGCTGATCTCTCCGCAACCGATGCAAACGGCTGTCATCTCGGATCAGGCGGCAGGAAAAAACTCGTGTCCGGTCTGCGGGCGCGAATCGCCGGAGCAACTGGTCGTCCTTGCCTCTCTCCAACCGGAACTGCAGGCGATCATCGCCGCCAACGCGCAGACGAGTAAGCTGGTCGCGGAAGTCTGCCCGCGCTGCGTACGGATGTTTGAGCGCGCGCGCGTGCAGCTCTCGACCGACGCCGCCATCTTCGAGCAGGGCGGGCGGGTGCTGCCGACTCCCTTGCGCCTCGGCGTCAATGAAAAGTTTATGGGGCGCGGCGTGACCATCGCTTTTCTCGATTCGGGATTCTACGCGCATCCCGATCTGACCACTCCGCGCAACCGGATCCGCGCCTATCACAGCATCGTCCGAAGCGATAAAGCCACGCTCGAGACATCAGAAGTCGCCAGCTGGCATGGCATGATGACCTCTGTGGTGGCGGCCGGAAACGGCGCGCTCTCGGACGGTTTCTATCGCGGCATCGCGCCCGAATCGGACGTGGTGCTCGTCAAGGTGTCTAAGAGCGGGCGCATCACCGAGCAGCAAATCAAGCGCGGCCTCGACTGGGTGATGGCCCACCGCGAAGAGTACAGAATACGGATCGTCAACATCTCGGCGGGCGGCGACGGCGAAAGCTCGTACCTGCACAATACCCTCGCGAAGACGGTCGAGCGGGCCGTCAGTAAAGGACTCATCGTCGTGTGCGCCGTCGGAAACGCCGGGATGGAGCCGGGGCATCCCGTGCTGCCCCCGGCGAGCCTGCCGTCGGTCATCTCCGTCGGCGGCCTCGACGATCGAAACACGATGGACCGCGCGCGCCACGGCATGTATCGCTCCTCGTACGGCCCGACGTTCGACGGTTTGCAGAAGCCCGAGGTGATCGCGCCCGGCATCTGGGTGGCGGCGCCGATTCTGCCGCACACGCCCACCGCCGATGAAGCCGAACTCTACGCCACGCTCGACGCGGCGCCGTATACCGAATGGCGGGCGATCATCGAAGCGCATCAGAAGGTTGACCCGGACCTCTACGAAGCGCGCGATCTGCCCATTCCACTGCTGCGCAACCTGATCATGATTAAGATGCGCGAAGGAGATGTGATCAGCGAGCATTACAAGTATGTGGACGGCACCTCCTTCGCCGCGCCGATCGTTTCTTCGATCATCGCCTGTATGCTCGAGGCCAATTACCGGCTCACGCCGCAGCAGGTCAAGCGCATCTTGATTAATACGGCGGATCGCTTGCCCGGTATCGAGATTGACCGGCAGGGCTGGGGCGTGGTCTCGCCGCGCCGCGCCATCGAATCCGCGCTCGCGCTTCGTCAGCTCATTATCTGACCTTTTTGTGTGGACGAAAGGGAAGCGCCGCGCGCGAAAAGTCTCTCCGCGCGTGCGGGTTCGCGTGCAGTTTCGGTAGCCTAGACACATGCGTTGAGCGTGTGCCACAATTTGCTGCAATTCATGTCAGCCAGATAAAAATTCAAAAACAGCAGAGAGGGAAACTATGCCAGAGAATGAAGAGGTGGCTGCCGCTCCCGCGCCGGAGACGAGCGCCAGCAGCAGTAATAACGGCGGCGATGATGGTCCGGCGACCGAGACCGCGGCGGCGCAAACCGTGAGCACGGAAGAGATCACGTACCACGCAGTCGAAAAAGAAGGCCAGGTATCCGCGATCTGGGAGATGCAGGGACGCAAGCACCTGCGCACCATCGACCCGCGTTCGCGGCAGGGACAGGAAATTCTCCGCCTTTACACCTCCGAGCATGCTGATGAGACGGCCGGGGGTGGCGGCGGGCCGCAGGAAGGCGCCGAGAACGCCGCGACGAGCGGCGGTAGCGCTCAATAGCCGTAACGACGCCGGAGGGCCGGCGTGGTTGACGAGGAGTTTCGCCTGTCAGCTGTCTCCCGGCCCGTCGCCCGTCAGAGTATTTCGCGGCTCGCCTCTGAAGAACGCTTCGATAATATCAACGAGCTGGTCGGCCAGCGCCTGCATCGCTTCGCGGCTCGCCCAGGCGATGTGCGGAGTCACAATCAGATTGGGCAGGTCAGGGTCAAGCAGCCGGTTGCCTTCGCGAGGCGGCTCGCTCGTTAAAACATCCACACCCGCGCCGCCGATCCTGCCCGCGCGTAATGCTTCCACCAGGGCCGCTTCGTCGACCACGCCGCCACGCGCGCAATTGATCAGCAGTGCATGGGGCCGCATCAGCGCCAGTTCATTCCGGCCGATGAGCGCGCGCGTCTCGTCTGTCAGCGGCGTGTGCAGCGTGATCATGTCGCTCACGCGCAAGACTTCGGTAAAAGCCGTGCGACCCGCGCGCGGAGAATTTCCGGCTCCCTTGCGCTCCGCGATGAGGACATTCATGCCGATGGCGCGGGCGAGGCTTTCGACCGCGCGGCCGATCGCGCCATGACCGATAATCCCTAACGTGCTGCCATAAAGATCGCGGATCGGATGCGTCAGCAGGCAGAACTGCGCGGCTTTTTGCCATGCCCCTCCGCGCACATCCTCGCGGTAACGGATCAGGTTTCGGCTGAGCGCGAGCATCAACATCAGGACGTGCTCCGGCACCGTATGATGCGCATAATCACGGACGTTTGCGACTGTTATTTTGCGCCGGCGGCAATAATCGAGATCAATGTTATCGACACCAGTCGCGGCGACGGCGATGAGCTTGAGCGCCTGCGCCGGCGCGAGCGCAGCTTCGCGCAAGACCACTTTGTTGGTGATCGCGATCGTCGCATTACGCAATCGCGCGACGACTTGATCATCACGCGTTTCGTCGTAGTCGAGCCATTCATGCGCGAAGGACGGCCTCCGCAAATCTGACCGGAGGCTGTTTCGATCAAGAAAAACGATGCGTTCCATCACTCTCGCCCTTGTTCTGGTTAAGCCTTACGAGCGGGGTGAAGATTAACATGATCTTTTCCGTATGCTGCGGTGAACTGAAAGTTTGATAGCATGTGGCGCGGCTTCCTAAAATATCCGGAGCGTGAGTTAGCATAATTTACCGGCCATTAAACCACTAAACCGCCAGAGCGAAAAACCGGGCATGTTGTGGTCGAATAGGGCTCTCGCCCTTTTGTTCTCGATAACGCTTTTCATCAGCGCGGGACTGCTGTTCTGGGTTCAGCCGCTGATCGCCAAGATGCTGCTGCCACTCCTCGGAGGGATGCCAGCCGTCTGGAACACCTGCATGCTTTTTTTTCAGGGCATGCTGTTGGCGGGCTACAGCTACGCGCTGGTCACTTCCGCACGGCTGAGAGTACGCCAGCAGATCATCGTCCACGTCTGTCTGCTGCTACTGGCTGCCCTGTACCTGCCGATCAGGATTCGTGAAACGGCCGTCGAGTCGTTACCCGCGCAGGGCGATCCGGTCTTCTGGCTCCTGGCGTGCCTGCTCGCCACGGCCGGGCTGCCATTCTTCATTATTTCGACCAGCGGCCCCTTACTCCAAAAATGGTTTTCGCAGACGCGTCATCCGTCCGCCGGGGACCCCTATTTTTTGTTTGCCGCAAGTAATCTGGGGAGCCTCGGCGCGCTCGTCGCATTCCCTCTTTTACTGGAACCCTCTTTCGCTCTGCCACAACAGCATCGATTTTGGGCCGCGGGGTACGCGGCGCTGGCGGCGCTCATGTTCGGCTGCGCGGTGGTGCTCTGGCGCTTGAATCCACCGCGCCGGCTGACCGCCCGGCAGGAGGCGGCGGGCGCGGATGACGGGGAATCTCTCACGATGGCTTCCGCCAGCCCCGAAACGCTGACACCGGCGCGTCGTTTCCGCTGGATGCTGCTGGCATTCATTCCCTCGAGCTTGATGCTGGGGGTGACGACCTACATCTCAACAGACATCGCGACGACGCCCCTGCTGTGGGTCATTCCGCTGGCGCTTTACCTGCTCACCTTCGTGCTCGCCTTCGCGCGAAAGCAGCTCCTCGCGCGGCGTTTGATCAATCGCGTGATGGCGGGCGCGGCGGTGATTCTCGCGCTGGTGTACCTGTCGGGAGCGACCGAGCCGGCGTGGTTTTTGCTGCCGTTGCATCTGCTCTTTTTTTTCGTCGCCGCGCTCGTCTGTCACGGACAACTGGCCGATGATCGGCCTTCTCCCCGCCATCTCGCGGAGTTTTACCTGTGGCTCTCAATCGGCGGCGCGCTCGGCGGGCTCTTCAACGCGGTGATCGCGCCCGGCATATTCAACACGGTGGTCGAGTATCCGCTGGCGATCGTGCTGGCGTGTCTGATGCTTCCGCGTGAGCGGAGCGACGCGGCCGTCAGCATCACCAGTAAGTTTGGCGTTGATAGCCATGACGCTGGCGGGGAAGTCGATCGGCCGCGTGATCGTTGGCTCGACTTTGTAATTCCGGCAGCCCTGTGCCTGCTCACCGTCGGGCTCGCGCTGCTCGTGGCGCGTTTTCGTTTTGACTATCTTGAACAATTGGCGATCGTGCTCGGCGTTCCGCTGATGATCAGCTATCTTTTCCGCCGACGACCGGTGCGCCTCGCGCTGGGCATCGGAGCGATCATGCTGGGCCACAGTTTTTATACTGAGGCGCGGCGGCAGACGCTCCACGTCGAACGTAACTTTTTCGGAGTACTGCGCGTGACGGTCGATGACGCGGGAATATATCGTCGGCTCTATCACGACACGACACTGCACGGGCGGCAATTCACCGACCCGGCGCGCCAGTGTGAGCCGCTTTCCTATTATCATCGGAGCGGCCCGCTCGGTCGCGTGTTCGAATCTTTGAGGGCGACAGGAGCGACCAACCGCGCCGTGGCGGTGGTCGGCCTCGGCGCCGGCGCGACCCTTTGCTACGCCCTTCCGGACGAGCGGTGGACTTTTTACGAGATCAACCCGGCGGTCATCCGCATCGCCCGCGACGCCAGGTATTTCACATACCTGAGCAACTGCGCCCGCGGGGCGACCATTAACATCATCGCCGGCGATGCGCGGCTTCGCCTACAGGGTGCGCCCGCCAGCGATTACGATCTGATCGTTCTCGATGCCTTTAGTTCCGACGCGATCCCGACGCATCTCATCACACGGCAGGCGATGGAATTGTATCTCTCGAAACTCGCGGAGGGAGGACTGCTGGCCTTTCATATCTCTAATCGCAGTCTGAATCTCGAACCGCTAATCGCCGGTCTTATCAAAGACAGGAATCTCGCCGGTCTGGCCTTCAATGATGTGGAAGCAGACGCGGAGCAGAGCAAGGAACGGTCGCAGTGGGTGGTGGTCGCGCGTCGGGCGACGGACTTCGGTGATCTGAAGATGGACGCGCGCTGGCAGCCGCCACAGGGAGGCGCCGAGACGGTCGTGTGGACGGATGAGTTTTCAAACATTCTGAGCGTTTTCAAATGGCGCTGAACCCCTGATAATTCAACGGCTTACGCCATATGACGAAGGCATTATCATATGGCGCAGCAGTGCCGCGACTAATTTTCCCCGGAGAGTTTGCTGTTTGAGGTAGTGCCAGACGTAGTCGAAGCTTAGAACATCAACATTAAGTAATTGATCAGAATTTCGCTGGTTACTTGATCCAAAGTCGATGAATCGGATTGGACTGTAGTTTCTGAATCGGATGTCGTGCGGGGTGTGTTCATTTCACCGGCTGAGATGGTGCTTGCAAGCGCTGTAATGAGTAAAAGCGAGCAAAAAATCGTCTTTAAGTTTTTCATCTGAATCTCCTGATAAGTTTTTGAGCTAGTGAGGCTTAGGGCGGGATCAAGATCGTGTTTAACGATCTTCAACAGTCTTAAATATAGGAGAATGGGTCAAAAAAAGCAATAAAAATTTTGCTGGTCCGTCTATACTGAGGCTGAGTATTACTTTGGAGCTCTACTCATTTACGAGGCGATGGTTACTTCCTTATGGAGCTACCTGTCCAACTAGATCCTCACGAAATTTTGTGTATTGAATTGCGTGAGGAAAAGGCGTTTTTGGCCTGTCATCTCGCCAAACAGCATGAGGATCGCGGAGAGTATGAAAAAGCCCATCTCCAGTTAACCCCGTTCTGGCCAACATTCGCCGAATATCCGGATTTAACGGGACTTAGCCCGGTAACCAAAGGACATCTTCTACTAAGGGTTGGAACACTGACCGGATGGTTGGGGCGTGTCTATCAACTGCCCCGAGCCCAAGAGAAAGCGAGAGATCTACTGACACAAAGTTTAGAGATCTTTCAACACTTGGGCGCGCGCCTGAAAGTTGTCGAAACGAAATATGAACTGGCGTTATGCTACTGGCGCGAAGGGGCATTTGAAGAGGCACGGATTGTTATAAATTCAGCTATTTCCCTTTTGACGGAAGCCGATGAATACTGGAAAGGAAAATTACTACACCGCGCAGCCATAAT
>JANOGZ010000556.1:0-7461 GCA_031406255.1 Pyrinomonadaceae bacterium
TCTGATTTACCCTGCGGCTATTTTAGAGCAGGGGTGTTATTAAAAAATGGCCCCCCCGGGGGGGCGCGGGCGCCGCGGGGGTGGCGCCTTCGGCTCTGCCATGTAGCCGGAACGGATGAATCGTCAACTCATCTTACCGGCGCGGTTGATGGTTCCTCGACAGACGGGCGATTTGCAGTGGCACCTCTTCCGGTCTGAATGGTACGTCATCACATAGTCTAACGTGATCTCTTCACCCGAATGGATATCGCGCCGCGCGATGAACAAGATGTGACCGTAGAGAATCTTCATGTAAGAATTCGGGTCGCACGAGTGATTGATGTAATGCGTCCCGTTGCCGCCGATGCTGCCGTCGAGGCTCCAGTAGGAATTAACGGCACAGATCCGAAGCTTGCGGCGATGGCGGGCCCGGCGAGCCACCTCCCGGCGCGATATTCGCTCGCCCGCATACTCGGCGATTTTTTTCCCGCTCGGGAAGAATTGGGTGGCGAAACATCCTTTGCCATCAATCCGCGACTCTTTGATCGCCAGGCCGGGCGATAGTTTCCGTTTCATGCGCTGTGAGACACTCCCGGATATTCTCTCCCGCAGCTTACATCATAAGCTCGTCCGAAGATGGATGCCCCGTAAAACTTCCACTATAAAAAGCAGCAGGGCCGCCCGTGCTTTTAACATAGAGCACGAGCGGCCACAATCTTTCAGATGCGTCGAAGAGATAACCGAAGCGATTTACTTTAGAGTAAAGCTACGCGCGATGAAATCGGTCTGATTGCGCAGCCGCAACAGTTTGTCACGCATCCCCGTAAAGTGGAGGGTATAGATGGTGCGATTGTCGGCCTGAAGATAATAGATGCGTCCGACCATCGGCTTACCCGCGCTGCTGTATTCGTAAGAGGCCGTGATGCCCTTCAAACGACCGGCGAAAGGCTCTTCTTTACCCTCAACATAACCGGGCAGAAAACGCAGCTTCTGATCCTGATCTCGATTGGCCAGGTCAGATGGCCCCGTCCCGGCCTCCACCACTTCTTTACGGATGCGCAAATATCCATCGTTGCGGTCACCATTGACGAACTCCACATGCTGGTGAACGCTATCGGGCCGCGCCGTCGCCCGCCACGTCGCTGAAGGAAGTTCGAGAGTATATTCGATGGCCTCGCTCTTGAAGTTCTGCGTCTGTGCTCCGGCGAGAGCGATGGAACAAAACACGAGCGTGCAGGTGAGAAAGATCGTAAACCGTCGCATACTGTGGAAGCTCTCCTCTGTCATGTAGTTGATCGTCAAATGGTTAAGTGGGTTTGATGTTTGCCGGCGGTGCTCGTAACGCTTGTCAGATGCGCGGCGCGCGGCGCCGTGTTGCCCGTGTGAAGTATTTGAAAAGGGGGAATTTATTGGCCTCTGCGCCGCCCAACCCCGCGGGCGCCTCCTGGACCCGGAACGCTGCCCGGCCGCAAATTGTCTCTCACATCTCGGTCAGGGCGATAAAAGCTTACCCGAGTGCGGCGCGCTGGGCGACGAAGAGCTCGGCGAGTCCCTTTTCGGCGAGAGCTAAAAGCGCGTCCATCTCGGCACGCGCAAACGGTTCGCCTTCGGCCGTACCCTGCAACTCGATAAAGCGTCCATCTCCGGTGCAGACCACATTCATATCAACCGCCGCTCGCGAATCCTCATCGTATTTCAGGTCAAGCAGCGGCGTCCCCTCGACGATCCCGACGCTGATGGCAGCCACTTCTCCCGTCAGCGGCGAGCGCGTAATCTTACCTGTGTGCTGGAGACGCCGGCAGGCGAGGGCCAGCGCGACGTAAGCTCCGGTGATGGATGCGGTACGCGTCCCGCCATCGGCCTGCAGGACATCGCAGTCGAGCGTGATGGTGCGTTCGCCGAGGAGTGAGAAATCAACGACGGCGCGCAGCGACCGGCCGATCAGGCGCTGGATTTCATGTGTGCGTCCGGATGGCCCACCGCGCCCCGTTTCGCGCGGTGTTCGTTGACCCGTCGCGCGCGGCAGCATCGCATATTCCGCAGTGACCCATCCCTTTCCGGTGTTGCGCTGGAAATAGGGCAAGCGTTCTTCCACCGAAGCAGTGCAAATGACGCGCGTCTGGCCCATCTCGATGAACGCCGAGCCTTCGGCATAGGGCATAAAGTTAGGCGTAATACGGACGGCGCGCAGTTGATCCGCGCGCCGATTATCGCTGCGAGTGAAGCTCATCTTGTCCCCAAACCTCAACGGCCTCCAGAACCTTTGGCGCGCTTCCGAGAAACCTCTCGGCGACGCGCCCGAAACGCTCCGCCGCATCGGTCACATAAAAGTGGTCCAGATCATCGCACAAATGGCGCTGGCGCGCGCGCAGATCATCCCGACCTTTTATCTCGACACCTGAAGCGCGCACCAGAGAGCGCTCTTCGAGTTGACGGGCGACGGCTTCCGCCGCGGCTTCGCCCGAATCGATCAAGCGCACGCGGTCGCCGACCGTCTCCTGAATGACGCGGCGCAGGATCGGGTAGTGAGTGCAGCCCAAGACCAGGGTGTTAATGCGGCCTCCGCGCAGTTCCTTCAAATATTCTGCGGCGACCGATCGTGATACATCAGTATCGGCCCAGCCTTCTTCCGCCAGCGGGACGAAGAGCGGGCATGATCGCTCAACCACTTCCACCTCTGGAGCGAGCTTTCGTATTGCGCTCCGGTAAGCTCCGCTCTGGATCGTCGCCTCCGTCGCGATGACGCCAATGCTGGCCGGCGTCTGGACGGTATCGCTACCCTGGACGGCGGCGTGGGCCCCGGGTTCGATGACGCCCACGACCGGCACATGGACGTTCTTACGGATCACCGGCAAGGCGAGCGCCGAGGCCGTATTGCACGCGACGACCAGCATCTTGATGCCGCGCGCTTCAAGGAAACGCGCGTTCTCCAGCGCATAGCGCTCCACCGTGGCCAGCGACCGGGTGCCATAGGGGACGCGCGCCGTATCACCCAGGTAAACGAAATGCTCGTCTGGTAATCGCTCGTGCAGAGCACGATAGACGGTCAAGCCGCCGACGCCGCTATCAAAAATCCCGATAGGCAGATCACGATCCAAAAGCGTTTCCACCGGCAAATGAAAAAGCGACCGCCGCGCGAGCAATGATTGCCACACCGCCCGATAAACTGGCCGCTATCACTGTGTAATTTAACGAAATTTGGTGGAGGCGCCGAGAATCGAACTCGGGTCCAAGAGCCGACACCGACGGAATCTACATGCTTAGACGCTTCTCTGGTGCCCGTCTTTCACGGGCGCGTTCGCTGCCATCGGGTAAGTGAAGCGCCGAAGACCCCGACTGGCGGCTAACTCAGTAAATCTCGCCCGCTTCCCCTGAGTACCAAGAAGCAGGCCAGCTCATCTGTGTGACATCTCGGTCCGCGCGCATGAGCAACTTGCGGCGAGACGCTTACTGGCTAAAATTTAGGCAGCAAGGGCCAATTCTTGATTATTGGCAATTGTGTTTCCCCACGCTTTTTAACGAGCTGCATAGAGAGAGCCCGGCATGCATCCGCTCGGAGTTCAAGACCCCTGTCGAGACCTTTCGCCCCCATGAGCGTACGAAACCGATTATAGATGTATCAAAGCACCCGGGTCAAGCCACCCGCCTGACCTCATCAAGCATCTTAACCGCTTGCATGAGCGTGATTTACATGGCCACACCGGGGTTTATTGAAGCCCGATCTCGCGCTCGCCCGTGGGGTTGGGCTATAATCTCAGCCCAGATGGGGTTATCTCCTCAATTGTCAAAATATGTTTTCGCGCGGTTCGGTTGCTGCTTCGCCCGTGCCGCCCGTCTCGACGAGGATCATCCTTCATGTCTGTTAAAGATTCGTCAACGTACGCGCCGTCTTCGCGCCTGAAAAGTTTGCACACGCAGCAGCGTCGTCACTTCCTGCGTCGGTTCTGGCTTCCGGCCGTACTGCTGCTGGCGATCGCCGCCGGAGGCTTGACCGGTATCGTCATCGCCTACGAACTCAACTACTCGAAGGCCGCCAGCGAGGTGGCCTCGCTGGCGACGTATCGTCCGAGCGAAGTGACGCGTGTGTATGCGGACGACGGCGAGACCGTCATCGGCGAGTTTGCGCTCGAAAAGCGCATTCCGCTGCGTTACGAAGAGATTCCGCCGGTGATGAAGAACGCCATCCTGGCCGTCGAGGACGCACGTTTCTACGATCACGTCGGCATCGATCCGATCCGCATTGTCGGCGCGACCTATAAGAATCTCATGACGGGCAGCCGCGAGGGCGGTTCGACGCTCACGCAGCAACTTTCTAAGAATCTTTTCCTCTCGCGCGAGCAGACACTCAAACGAAAAATAAGCGAGTGGGTGCTATCTCTCCAGATCGAACGCTTCTACACGAAGAACCAGATCATGGAGATGTACGCCAACCATATTTTTCTGGGCGCGGGCGCGTACGGCGTCGAGGCCGGCGCGGAGACCTATTTTGGCAAGCAGGCGAAGGATTTGACGATCGAAGAAGCGGCGCTGCTGGCCGGTATTCCGAAAGCTCCCAGCCAGCTTTCACCCACCGCCAACCCCCAGGCGGCCAAGGAACGGCGCGACCTCGTACTGGAGTTGATGGCGAAGAACGGTTTTGCGTCGCAGGCGGAGGCCGATGCGGCGAAAGCCAGGCCCATCCGATTAGTTGATACGGCCTACTATCCATCGCAGCAGCGTTCCTCTTTCTTTAACTATCCGGTCGAAGAGATCAGGCAGTATCTCGAAGACAAGTACACCACGCGCGTCGCGCAGGGTGGGCTCAAGGTCTATTCGACGATCAATACGGCCGCGCAGAAGAAAGCCCATGAGGCGGTGCGCGCGGGTCTCCGCAACTACGATCGCGGCCACAGCGGATGGCGATCGAACTACATAAATATCGGGACGGCGACGAACAACGGCACGACGGCGGTCACGCCGCCGCAACTCGCCGGCTATAAACATCCGGATTGGTACGGCAACAACTATGAACCCGACGCCTACTTTATGGGCCTGATCACCGAAGTAAACCAGGCGAAGAACGAGGCGACGGCGCGCTTCGGCAATTACATCGCCACCATTACGGCGAAAGATATGGGCTGGTCCGGACGCCAGCCGAAGAGCGAGTTCACCGTCGGGGACCTCGCCGAGTTTCAAATCAAGGAGGTGGACAAGGACAGTCGTCGTCTCAAGGCGATGCTCTCACAGGTGCCGGCCGTGCAGGCCGCGTTGATGACCGTGAATGCGAAAAACGGTGAGATCGTGGCGATGATCGGAGGCTACGATTTCAACACCAACAAGTTCAACAACGTGACACAGGCCTACCGGCAGACCGGCTCTGCGTTCAAGCCCTTCGTCTATGCCGCAGCGGTCGAGTGGGGGCTGACCCCGGAATCATCTGTGAGCGGCGCGCCGATCCGCCGCGGCGACTGGCAGCCGCATAACTACGACGGCTCGCTCGGCGGGGGCGACCTTCCGCTGAAGACGGCGCTCGCCAAGTCGATGAACATCCAGGCCGTGCACTTGCTCGATATGGTCGGCATCCAAACCGGCGCGCAGATGGTACGCCGGTTTGGCATCACGTCGCCGATGGCTCCGTATCTCCCCTCCGCGCTCGGCGCCACGGAAGTGCCGCTTGATCAGATGGTCTCGGCTTTTTCGGCCTTCCCGAACAAGGGCGTGCGCCACCAGCAGCATTTAATCCGCCGTGTCATCGACCGCGATGGCAACGTTCTCGAAGAGTGGGAGAAGACGACCTTTAAGGTGATGAGCGAGTATGTCGCGCTGACGATGGTTGAGATGATGCGCGGCGTCGTCGAGAACGGCACGGCCCCGCAGGCCAAGACTCTGGGCGTGCAGGTGGCGGGCAAAACCGGTACCGTCAATGATCATACCGATGTCTGGTTCATCGGCTATACGCCCTCCTACGTGACCGGCGTGTGGATGGGTTATCCGGGTCGCAAGAAATCGCTCGGGAGGGATATGACGGGCGGTCGTGGCGCGCTGCCTATTTTTGTAGACTTCATGAAAGAATTTCTGAAAGATAAGGAGAAAGAGACTTTCGCAAAAGCGCCCGAGATGCCCGAGGATATTAAGGAGCTATATCACCAGCGACAGCGTGAAATGGCTGAAGAGCGTGAGGCGCAAATCGCCTCACGCTCGCTCCGCAGCAGTGATCGCAGCGGGCTTCCCGTCGCTCTGACGGAGCCGAAGCTCGAATTGATCACCCTGCCGCCAACCGCCGGAGAGGCCGATTCTAAACAGGCGACCTCCACCGCATCGTCTTCGTCGGCTGATTCGACGCCGAAAAAGGCGGAAACCCCGGCGCTGCGCGATGACGCGGACCCGCCCCCAGCGCCGCCCGCCGCACCAGCGACGCGTCCACGTGAAGTTGATCCGCAGAAGAAGAAGGGTAAGAAGGGCACGGACGAACCGGAACAGGCCCCTTAACGGGCGGGAGCATGCCGCAACTAATGAACCCAGGAACTATTCGATTTATAGGTTAGGATAGTTCAACGACTCACAATAGTTTACCGAGATAGTGATCGAGCATCTTGCGCCACCACGGCCAATCATGTTCTACGTCCTGCCCCCACACATCGAGCGTGTGCGGAATACCTTTCGCGTGCAAAATATTCGAGAGATGGTAGCTGCGATCGGGGGCTTCGTACGCCCCCTGCCCCGTCAGGATGTAGATCGCATCCGCCTGTCGCAGTAGCGGCAGGTAATAATTATCACTCAGATGGACGAGGTATTCGGCCGGATTGTTAAAGAAAACATTGTCATCGGTGTAACCATTAAAGTAGGCGCGGATGTCATAGCTGCCGCTCATCGCGATCATGCCGCGCAGTTGATCCGGATGACGGAAGTACGTGTTAGCAGAGAGAAAGGCGCCGAGGCTCGCCCCCGTCACCAGCGGCCGCGCGTACGGAGCCCCCGTGTCATTTCTGATAAGGGGCAGCACTTCTTCGATGACGTAGCGATCATAACGCGCCAGCAACTCAGCCTTGACGCCCGGCGACGCATGCTCATTTAACAGGCTGTAGCGATTGACACTGTTAATCGAATAGGCGCGTACGCGACCCGCCTCTATGTGATGCCCGATCGCATCGATCAACTGGAATCTCTCATACTCAAGATAATCTGCGGCGGCTGTCGGAAACATCAACAGCGGAAAGCCGGCATGTCCGTAAGCCACAAGCGGCATCTCCATTTCCAAGTTGTGGCTATACCACGCGGTCGTACGACGATCCATGAAAGAGGTGTCCTCCTGAGAAGCCGCCCTCGAAGCTGGGGCGAATGTTCATAAACGAAACCAAAGGGAAATGATAAAGCGCGGCGAGAAATAATCTCGCACTTCACCCGCCGGCGCAAGCTTTCAAAGTGAAACCACCTGAGCCGCTCTGGCAGGAGACCAAAACCTTACGCGGAGGACACGACAGCGCCTCGCTTGACGCTCGCGCA
>JANOGZ010000559.1:0-1493 GCA_031406255.1 Pyrinomonadaceae bacterium
TGCGCGAGCGGGGCATTCAACCCGCGGAGATGCGCCCCGGCGTTCGACCGTCAAGCATCGAGATGCTAGTGGACGCACTGGCCCAGGAAAACACCAAGGCCATCTGGCACTGAGGGAGGCAGCTATGACAAAGAAACTGACACTGGCTCTGATGGACCCGCCATACGAGTCCGCCAATTCGACGACGGCGTTCAGGATCATCTCCGCGGCGCTCCGAAAAGGGATTCACGTCAACGTGTTCGCTTACGAGGGAGCAGTCTGCCTGCCACTCAAGGATCAGGCCCCGCACGCCAATCCGGTGAAGGGCACGAGCGTGGAAGAGGAAGAGCATCCGACGACGCGAAGCTTCGTCAGCTCACTTCTGGAAATCGGCGGCGGCGATCCACAGCTCATGTGGGTCAACTGTGGCCTGTGCGTGGATGAGCGCGGCGCGGCGAACGCGGTCGAGGGCGTAAGGCGCGGCAGTCCGGCAGATTTTCTGAAGATGGCCGAAGGCTCAACTAACACTCTGGTCATCCCGACAAAGTAGCGGGCCGCAAGCGCGCCTGTTTCGATGATCCAGATTGGAGGAGAAAGCAATGAGAATCCTGAACGTAGTGGAAACAGCTTATCGCGCCACGCTCGAAGAGCAGGACGACACGATCCTGTGGCTCAGCGGCGCTTTGCAGAACGCCGGCGCTGATCTGTCCGTGTTGTTGCGCGGCAATGCCGTGAACTATCTGGTGCAGCAGGAATGCCCCGCGCTCACAATTGGCAACGTCGGCATCAACCACCCGGCCCGGCCCGCGGAAGACATCAAGCGGCTTCAGGAGAAGGGCGTCAAGGTCTTCGCTGTTCAAAATGATTTGGAGGAGCGCGGGATTTCCGGCGAGAGCTGCATCCCCGGCATCCAGATGATTCAAGGGAGCGACGTCGCGGGTCTCATGGAAGACTACGAACAGATCTGGCACTGGTGACCGCTTTGCCTCGGCCAGAAATCGCTATTTAATGAGCTACCGCGTCGAAGAATTGTCGTTGCCGCGAGCCATGAAGGTCGAGCTTCGTGGGCAGAAGGTTGAAGTTGATAAGGCGTGGCGCGTGACGGTGACCGGAGGGCCTTTCGAAGTTCGCACGTCACCGGCTGTAATCTGGATTGACGATGACATCCTGGGGTACGGGGCGGAAAGCGAGGAGCTCACGGAAATCAGCGTTATTACATTCGACCGCGCGCTGCTGCGTGAAGGGGGGGGCCATCGCCCTCTCTTACGGGGAGAGCAAAGAGGATCGGATGGAGCTGCCAGAAAAGATAAAGCTGAGCGGTACTTCCCAAGGAAAGGCCAATGAAGAATAAAAAGCGAATTTAGGACATCTCAATTGAGAAACCTCAACAGAGGCTGAAAGAAATAAGGAGAGGTAATCTGCGGCTTCGCTACCTGAACTGTTACAATAGACGCGCCATAGCATGCCGATCGCCGGCGGCCGCGGGGTTTTCGGAGCGCGCTTGCGTTGAGAGG
>JANOGZ010000583.1:0-8740 GCA_031406255.1 Pyrinomonadaceae bacterium
CCGCACGCTCGCCGCCGGGGAGACGCGCGTAAACACTTCCGGGCCATTCTCGGTAATCGCGATCGTGTGTTCGACGTGCGCGCTCGGCCGCCCGTCCACGGTCACGACCGTCCAGCCATCGGCGAGCGTCTTCGTATGATGCGTGCCCATGTTGATCATCGGCTCGATCGCGAAGACATACCCGGCCCTGATTTTGACGCCTGTGCCGGGTGTGCCGTAGTTCGGAATCTGCGGGTCTTCGTGCATGCGGCGGCCGATGCCGTGCCCGACATAATCGCGCACGACCGCATAGCCTTCCGCTTCGGCGTGCTGCTGGACGGCCCAGCCGATATCGCCCAGATGCTTGCCCGGCTGACACTGCTCGATGGCGAGATCGAGGCACTCTTCCGCCACGCGAATAAGCTTCAGACGATCCTCGCTCACCGTCCCGACGGGCACCGTCGTGGCCGTATCGCCGACGAAACCTTCGAGCGTCGCGCCACAATCAATTGAGAAAATATCGCCGTCCCGCAAAACATATGCGGAGGGGAAACCATGCACCACTTGCTCGTTTACCGAAGCGCAGATGGAAAACGGATAACCGTGATAGCCTTTGAATGTCGGGAGCGCGCCGGCGTCGCGAATCATTTTTTCCGCCGCCGCGTCGAGATCGAGCGTGGTGACACCCGGCGTGGTCATGCGGCGCAACTCGCCGAGCACCATCCCGACCAGTCGGCCGGCGGCGCGCATCTTCTCCAACTCTTTCTTTGACTTCCCGATAATCATAAACCAGTAACGAGTGACAGGTGACGAGCGAAACCAAGCTTTCAACTTGTCACTCGTCATTTGTCACTCGTCACTATCCTTTCGATGTCCGCGTAGATCGCCTCCGGCTCACGGGTTCCGTCAACGCTGTGAAGCCGTTTCGCGGCGGAGTAGTAATCGAGCAGCGGGCGCGTCTGCTGTGTATAAGTGTCGAGGCGGACGCGGATTTTCTCGGCCGTATCGTCGGCACGATGCACCAGCCGCGCCTGCGGATGAAGATCACAGACGCCCTCGGACGCCGGCGGTTTAAAATAGATATTATAGATTTCCCCGCACTCCGGGCACATCCGCCGCCCCGTCGCGCGCTTTTCCAACAGATCGAGGGGTACGTCGACAAGGATCGCGACGATCTCATGTCCCTGATCGGCGGCTAATGTTTCGAGCATCGTGGCCTGCGCCGTGGTGCGCGGAAAACCGTCCAGAATATAGCCATCGCGGCAATCCTCCTGATTCGTGCGTTCGTCCACGACGCGGATGACCAGATCATCCGAGATCAGTTTGCCCGAAGCCTGCACGGCGCGCACCTCTTCGGCGAGCGGCGTCTGCGCGCTGGCCAGCGCGCGGAACATATCGCCGGTCGAAATCTGCGGCAATCCACGGCGCTCCTCCAGAAGGCGCGCCTGCGTTCCTTTGCCGGCGCCGGGGGCGCCCATGATGACGATGATCTTAGACATAGCGATATTTGCCCCTCGCCCCGAAGGACTTACGGAAATCTTCGGCCCTGCGGGGGCAGTCGCAAATCCGAACTCGCTTAACCGCGACGTCCGCGCAGACGGCTGCCGGGACCGAAGAAGCCTTCGTAGTTGCGCATCACGAGTTGCGCCTCGACCTGAGCGACCGTATCCATCGCGACGCCGACGAGAATCAGCAGCGAGGTCCCGCCGAAAAAGAACTGGTAGCCCATTCCGGTCGGTACCCACGTCAGGCCCGGCGTGGTGCTGAAGAAAGCGTCGAGCGCGGTGCCGATAAACGGCAAGCGGCCGACCCTGAAACCGCTCAACATGATCTGCGGTATGAGCGCGACGAGCGCCAGATACACGGCGCCGACGGTCGTCAGCCGCGTCAAAATCGTATTCAGATATTCCGCCGTGTTTCTCCCCGGCCGGATGCCGGGAACGAATCCCCCGTGCTTGCGAAGATTGTCGGCCACCTCCTCGACGTTGAAGATGATCGTGATGTAGAAGAAGGTGAAGACGATGATCAGCGAAATGAAGACCAGCTCATAATACGGATCGCCGCCATGAAACGCCGCGAAGAAGCCGTTGACACGGCTCTGCCAGGAGTCGGGGCTGTTCGGGTCATATGGAATGAACTGTAAAACGGTCTGCGGGATCGCCAGCATCGACGAAGCGAAGATCACCGGGATCACGCCGCCCATATTAACTTTGAGCGGCATGTGTGTCTGCTGTCCGCCGACCTGCTGGCGACCGATATGGCGCTTGGCATAGCTGATCGGCACCTTGCGCCGTCCCGATTCGACGAAAACGATGAAAGCGATCAGCACGACCAGCGCGACGACGAGCGCGATGACACCGATGGTCGCGAACGTATCGCCGCCGCGCACACGCTCGAACACCTGCAGGACGCCGCTCGGCAGACCGCTGACGATTCCCGCAAAGATCAGGAGCGAAATGCCGTTACCGATGCCGCGCTCCGTGATCTGCTCGCCGAGCCACATCACGAAGATGGTGCCCGTGGTAAGCGTCAACATGGTCGAGAGCAGAAAACCGATGCCCGGCTCGCCGACGCCGTTGGCCTGCAGCCAGCGCGCGACGATGAAAGTCTGAAAACCGGCCAGGATGACCGTCAGATAGCGCGTGTACTGATTGATCTTCTGGCGGCCGGCTTCGCCTTCCTCCTGCAGTTTTTTCAACTGCGGGAAGACGGTCGTCATCAATTGCAAAATGATCGAGGCGGTAATGTAAGGAGTGACGCCGAGCGCGAAAACCGAGATGGTTTGAAAGTTCCCGCCCGAAAATAGATCCAGCACACCGAGCAGCGTATTGCCGACTTCCTGCCAGACGCGCGCCAGCTGCTCCTTATTGATACCGGGCGTGGTGACGTGCGCGCCGAGGCGGTAGACGAGCAGTAAGCCGAGCGTGAACAGAATGCGCCTGCGCAGATCCGGCACGCTGAACATATTACGAACGGCTGCGAAAAACTTTTCCATAGGTATAACTTCTTTCGCGCGAAAACTTTCGGTGACTAATGACGCTCGCGATTATCGTCTTCACCGGGGCGCGAGCGCAAGCCGTCGGAGACGATGGCCGCCCGCTCTAGCGATCACTCTACTGTAGCTTTCAAAGACACGAGTGGAGGATGGTTCCCCGTTGGGGCCCTCCTCCGGTCAGACGCTTAAGCTTGCGGTTAAGACTTCTACGAAAGGCCCGTCGGGCGCCATCGCTCACGCACCTGAGGCATCGTCTGCCGTCGGCGCTTTCTGGCGTTCGATCAGGGTGGCCGCCCCGCCGGCGCGCTCGATCTTCTCACGCGCGCTTTTCGTGAAGCGGTGCGCCGAGATGCGCAGCGCCTTTGATATCTCGCCGGTGCCGAGCACGACGATATCGCGACGCCCTTTTTTGATCAATCCGCGTTCATGAAGCAGCTCGGGCGTTACCTCTTCGTTCGCCGCAAAGCTTTGGTCGAGCGCCGAGAGGTTCACCTCGATCCACTGCTTCTTGAAGATATTGGTGAAACCGCGCTTCGGCAGACGCCGCTGCAGCGGCATCTGGCCGCCTTCAAAACCGATCTTGGCGCTATAGCCGGAGCGTGATTTCTGTCCCTTCTCGCCGCGGCCGGCCGTTTTACCGAGCCCCGAGCCGGGGCCGCGTCCGACGCGCTTCTTTTTGTGCGTTGAGCCCTCCGGGGCGCGCAAGTTGTTCAAACCGATAGCCATGACTTTTGATCCTTACTCGACGATACGCAACAGGTGCGGCACTTTAGCGACGTAGCCGCGCATCGCCGGCGTGTCCGGCCGCTCGACGATTTGATTGAGCTTCGTCAGGCCGATGCTGCGGACGATCTGCTTCTGCGTTTTCGGACAGGCGATGTGGCTGCGGTAATACTGGATACGGATTTTCCCCCCACCGCCCGCGCCGCTCTTTTTCTGCCCTTTTCCGGTAAAAGATTCGGCGACTTTAGAGACGATATCGCTCAGGCTCATTGATTATAGCTCCTCCACCTGCTTGCCGCGCAGGCGCGCCAGTTCCATGGGGTCTTTCATATTCAGCAAGCCATCGAAGGTCGCGCGCACGACATTGTGCGGATTGGTCGAGCCGAGCACCTTCGTGCGCACATCGCGGACGCCCGCGGCCTGCATCACGGCGCGCACGGCGCCGCCGGCGATCACGCCCGTACCTTCCGAAGCGGGTTTCATCATCACGCGCCCCGCGCCGTAGATACCCATCAACTGGTGTGGCAGGGTGTGGTTGATTAAGGGCACCCGAATCAGATTCTTTTTCGCCGCCTCGATGCCTTTCTTGATCGCGAGCGGCACTTCGCGCGCCTTGCCCGTGCCGAAGCCGACATGCCCCGACTCATCGCCGACCACGACGAGCGCCGCGAAGCTCAGATTCTTGCCGCCCTTGACCACCTTGGTCACGCGGTTGATCGAAATGACTTGATCCTTCAGATCAAGCCCCTGCGCTGAAATTCTATGTTTAGGTTGTCGCATTGCTATTCCTGTGAAGCTGCTACGGCGGCCCCCGCATCCTGCGGCTGGGCCTCTTCTTTGTTCAGTCCGGCCTCGCGCGCCGCATCCGCCAGCGCTTTAACGCGGCCGTGATAGCGGTAGCCACCGCGATCAAAAACCACGCTGCTGATGCCCTGCCCGATCGCGCGTTCGGCGATCGCGCGCCCGACGCGACGGGCGGCCTCGACATTACCGCCGGTCGCGTCGCGCAAATCCTTTTCGGTCGTGGAGGCGGCCGCGATCGTCCGCCCCTGCTCGTCATCCACGATCTGTGCGTAAATATGGTTCAGGCTGCGATAAATCGTCAGGCGCGGGCGCGCCGCCGTGCCCTGCACCTTACGACGGATCCGTTTATGCACCGCCCGGCGAACCGTTGCTCTATCCTTCTGTGCCATCTCGTTCTCCGAAATTATGAATAAAAAAGCAGTGGACAGTGGCCGGTGGTCAGTGGTCAGAAAAAGCACTGCCTGCCTACTGACCACTGACCACTGACCACCGATCACTGATTCGCATTCATCATTTATGTCATTTTCCCGTCTTGCCCGGTTTTAGTTTCAGGGGCACGTCGGCGTAACGCACGCCCTTGCCCTTGTAGGGGTCCGGCTTGCGTAGCCTGTGCATCTCGGCCGCCACCTGTCCGAGTTTCTGCTTATCGATGCTGGATAGCGTCAGCGTCACCTGATACTGCTGAATGGAAGCTTTCGCCGGAACGCGCTCGGATTTGACGTCGACTCCTTCGGGCAGCGGAAACTCGATCGGATGCGAGTAGCCGAGCGAGAAGACGATCCTCTTACTCTGCACATCGGCTTTGTAGCCGACGCCGACGACATCCATCTTCTTCGTGAATCCTTCGGTCACACCTGTGATGGCATTGTTGGCCAGAGCGCGCGCCAGGCCATGCAGCGCCGCATAATCGTCCGAAGCGCGCTCGGCCTGCAGCTGATCGCCCTCCAGCTTGAAGGTGATGCCTTCCGGAACCGGCGTCCGGAGCGTCCCCTTCGCGCCCTTCACCTCAAGTTCGCGCTCACCGACCGTGACGGTGACGCCCTTCGGGACGGTGATGACTTGCTTCCCAATTCGAGACATGATCGAACCTCAAATGATCAAAGTTGAACGCGGAACAACAAACCGTGCGACTTTGATTCGCTATTCCCCATCTATTTAATAAATTTCCGCCAGCACTTCGCCGCCGACGTTTTCGCGCCGCGCGCGCTTTCCGCTCATCAGACCGCGCGAAGTGGAAACGATGTTGACGCCGTAGCCGCTCAGCACCTTCGGAATTTCGTCAGAGCCCATGTAGACGCGTCGGCCCGGGCGCGAGACCCGCGACAGATGTGAGATGGACGATGTGCCGCGCGCATCGTAACGAAGAAAGATGCGGATCGTGCGCTTGACGCCCTCGCCCTTGATGACGAAGTTATTGATGTAGCCCTCTTCCTTGAGGATCCGAGCGATTTCTAGTTTCAGTTTTGATACCGGGATATCCACGCGCGAGTGCTTCGCGGCAATCGCGTTGCGCATGCGCGCCAACATATCGGCAATAGGATCAGTCATGCTTCACTCCAAATAAAAGCTATCAGTTATCAGCTTTCAGCAATCAGTTAATCCAAAACAGCTACGCGGGATGGCGGGCACGCGCTGCCGAATAAATTTCTTATAGCTGAGAGCTGACGGCTGATCGCCAGTTGCTATTTCACCAGCTCGACTTGATGACGCCGGGGATCTGCCCCTGCAGCGCCAGCTCGCGGAAACAGATGCGGCACAGTTTGAACTTGCGCAGATAGCCGCGCGGCCGTCCGCAACGCTTGCAGCGCGTGTACGCGCGCACAGAGAATTTCGGTTTCCGGTTCGCCTTCGCGATCAACGATTTTTTTGCCATATAACCTCAGTGATCGGTGGTCAGTGGTCAGCAGGAAGTCGCCAGTGCTTTTTCTGGCCACTGACCACCGGCCACTGACCACTGCTACTGTCCACTGACCACCGCTTTATTGACGAAACGGCATGCCGAGTGATCTCAGCAGCGCGCGCGCCTGCTCGTCATTGCGCGCAGTTGTCACGATCGAGATGTTCATGCCGCGCGCTTTATCTACTTTATTGAAATCAATCTCGGGAAAGATCAACTGGTCGCGGATCCCGAGCGTGTAGTTGCCGCGCCCGTCAAACGCCTTCGGCGAGACGCCGCGGAAGTCTCTGACGCGCGGCAGCGCGACCGAGACCAACCTGTCCAGGAATTCATACATGCGGTCGCCGCGCAGCGTGACCATCGTGCCGATCGGCATTCCCTGGCGCAGCTTGAAGGCGGCGATCGATTTTTTGGCGCGCGTGGTGACGGGTTTCTGACCGGTCACTGCCGCCAGCTCATCGTTCGCCGTGTCAAGCACCTTCGCATTAGCGATGGCCTCGCCCATTCCCATATTGATCACGATCTTTTCCAGCCGCGGCGTCGCCATCGGGTTCTTGATATCGAACTCTTTGGCGAGCGCGGGCGCGATCTCTTTGTGATAACGCTCTTTGAGTCTTGCTGCCATGCTTTTACTCTCGACCTCACTCTTAAAGCGGCGCGCTCACTCGCGCCTCATCCCCTCACGACGTTTCCGGGCCGGTGTGCATTCGCTCCGCTTCGGGGCGCCGCGCTGCTTTATCTTCGGCTTTCAATCTCTAGCCTTTATCCAGCGCGTGATTGCTGCGCGCGGCGACGCGCGTCTTCGAGCCGTCCTCATTCACCTGATATTTGACCCGCGTCGGCTTGCCCGACTGCGGATCAATCAATTGCACATTCGAGATGCTGATATAAGCTTCACGATCGATAATGCCGCCGCCGCGATTCGATTGCGGATTGGCGCGCTGGTGTTTTTTCTGAATGGCGACGCCCTCTACTTTTACGCGTCCCTGTGCCGGCTGGACTTCCAGCACCCGACCGCGTTTGTCGCGGTCGCGCCCCGCGATGACGACCACCTGATCGCCCTTTTTGACACGGGCGCGTTTTGTTCCTCTCACTGCGACAGCTTTCATATCACCTCCGGTGCGAGCGAAACGATCTTCATAAAATTCTTATCGCGCAGCTCGCGCGCGACCGGGCCGAAAACGCGCGTGCCGATCGGCGTGCCGTCTTCCTTGATCAGCACCGCGGCGTTTTGATCGAAACGGATGTATGTCCCGTCTTTGCGCCGCACTTCCTTGCGCGTCCGGACGATCACGGCGTCGTGCACCGTTCCTTTTTTGACCGCGCCATCGGGCGTGGCTTCCTTAACCGTCACTTTGATCTTGTCTCCGAGGCCGGCGCTGCGACCCGTTGATCCGCCGATCCCGAGAATCATCTTCACCCGGCGCGCGCCCGAATTATCCGCAACCTCCAGCGACGTCTGCATCTGAATAGACATAGCTCACTCCGTTCGCGCTGTCAGCAGTCAGCTTTCAGCCTTCAGCTTTTTATCTTTTGCTGAAAGCTGAGCGCTGATAGCTGAAAGCTATTTTTCCGCTTTTTGCACGATCTCGACGACGCGCCAGCGCTTTCTCGCTGAAAGCGGTCTGGTCGCGACGATCCGCACTTTGTCGCCAACGCCCGCGCCCGTCTCATCATGCGCCATAAACTTCGAGGTGCGGCGCACATAGCGGCGATACTTGGGATGTTTGATGAGACGATCCACGCGTACCACGATCGTCTTCTCCATTTTGTCTGAGGCGACGATCCCGACCTTCTCGGCGCGCCGGCGGCGCTTGCCCGCTTCGGCGCCGGAAGCGTTTCCGGACTGCGAGCCAACGATTCCGGCGCCGGCCCGGTGGGCCAGCGTTTCACCCGCCGCGGTCTCTTCCGCCGCTCGTGTGTCCTCGCCCTGCTGCTGCCGCGGCTCCACCGCGCCCGCTTCTTCGCTTTTTTCTTCTGCCATCTCTTTAAGTCCACCGGCGGCCTTCCGCAAAAGCGCCGCGTTCGTTCAAAAAATTTACCGCGCTGCTTGCTCCGCGGTGCGTTCACGCATCAACGTCCGGATCCGCGCCAGCGAGCGCTTTTCGCTGCGCGCTCTCTTCACCGCGTCCATTTCACCGAGCGCCAGTTTAAAGTTCAGGCGAAAGAGCGACTCTTTCAAGCGTCCCGCCTCTTCGCGCAACTCATCGACCGACATGTCGCGTAAACGATCCAGTTCTTCCCGCCTTTTCATGATTAAACAGCGCCTCCTTCCTGATCGGCGCGCGTCACGAATTTCGTCTTCACGGGGAGCTTCTGCGCCGCCAGCCGCATGGCTTCGC
>JANOGZ010000596.1:0-4678 GCA_031406255.1 Pyrinomonadaceae bacterium
CCGAAGCCAGGTCATGTTTCAGTCCCTCGATGCTATCGAGCGAGCCTTCGACCAACACCTCGACATCGCCGTCCGGTAGATTACGCACATAACCGACGACCTGGTGGCGCGCGGCGGCGCGCTGCGCGAAAAAGCGATAACCGACGCCCTGCACCTCTCCACTGATCGTAAATTTTCGGGCGACCCTCATGTGATTTTCATCCCCTGAAAGTTTGCTTCCCGGAGGCCCTATCAGGAAAACGACGCGCTATCCTAAAAGAACTGCAAACGAAAAAGCAATCGAGCGGTAACCGGGCCACACACTTTTGACCGCCCGGCGCCGGCGGCGAGTGTTAAAACCAGCTCTTTCTTTCAGTTAGAAACTATCTCCGCAAGGGTTTGGCGGGCGTCGCGGGCGCCGAATATTAATCCCCAATAGCACTCTGCGATTATCCCTGAGATTAATTCTCGAGAAGCTCGACGATTCTGATACCGCCGGGAGGAACTTGCAAACGTACGCGATCATTATTCGCGCCGTCGCGTTGCACGTCGAGCGAAGCTTCGGTCGTCCATTCACGCGCCGCTTCGATTCGTTTCCCCCGCAGATCAACCGTTGCGTCGACCGTGGCGCGGCGATCAACCTGCGCCATGCCCTGCTGCGGCTTGAAGACGCCGTTGTTATTGATGAGCGTGATGATCCAACCGCGCGCGGTGCGGTTAATCAGATACTGCACGTCGCCGCTGACGCGCACGGGCGTGGCATCGGTCGTGAGATGCGCGAGGAGATGCGCGGATGAAGGCGTGAGTCGCTCATCGAGGCCGAGCAGGTCGGGCACCGCGGAGAATACCACGCGCCCGCGCCCGACCTTATGAATCGTGACTAGCGGATCGCCCGTGCGCGTCTCGATCAGCGTCTGCGCGCCGCTCGTCTTGATGCGTTCGTAGCGAAATAGCTGCCCGCGCAAATCCACGGCGGCTTCATTCGGCGCGAGGCAGCGTCCATCATCCGCCTCCGCTGTGGCTCCGAGAAGGCGCACGCCGAGCAGATCAGCCGGCAATCCCTTCGCCTGTGCCGCATTGATGACCACCACGCCGCCGCGCCGCGCATACTCCCGGAGCCGCGCCGCCCATTCGCGCGACCACTCGATTCTTCCGCCCACGACGAGCGCCCGGTACGCGTTGATCGCGTCCGCCTGCGTTTCGGAAGCGACCAGCACATCAAAGATATCTCCGAAGATGCCGCTGATAAACACCTGCCGGTCGCCGCTCGCCGGCTCGCCCTCGGTGACGGGAGCGGGGTAGTACGCCGCACCGAAGAGCTCACGCAGGGCTCGATCGCCCCGTTCGATCTGCGCGACGCCGAAGGGCCACTGCGGATAGTCCGTCAGATCCCAGCCATGCGCCGGATCGAGCAGGAAGGCGATCGGCGTAAAGGGCTCGCCGCGCGCGGGGTGCTTCTCCGCGAAGCGGATGAACTCGTCTGTAATACGCCCGAGCGGATTAAGCTGGAAGGGATGGGTCGCGGGCCCCGGTTTGTAAAACTGGTCGTAGCCCTGCTCCAGATAAATAGCCGAGACGCCGGCCATGTAATAAAGGTAATAACTTTTGCGATACCAGGAGAGCGAAGGCCCCATCGATGGGCCGTAGCGCGTATGAAAAAAGAAGTCGGGGCCGGCGAAGTTTTGCGTCCTGGTGAAAGTAGTGGCCGTGTCGCCGAAGTTTGGCGCGTGGTAGTAGAAGAAAGCGCCGCCGTACTGGCGCGCCGCGCCGCGTGTGAAAGCGATGCGCATCGCGGTGATGGGCATCACCGCGGGTGTTTCCATACCGAGCACCCTGGCGCCCCACCGCCCGAGCGCGTGCGCGTAGACGGTGCTTGAGGTGGATTGCGCGGGGATCAGCTTATCCCACATCGGGCCGGTCGGCGAATGAAACACCCTGCTCCACTTTTGCTCGAGCGCGCGTGTGTAAAAGACGCGGTAGGCTTCGAGAAGCTCGCGCCGTGACATCGCGGGCGATAGCTTCAACTGTGTCGCCGCTTCGGCCCAGACGTGACCGATGCTTTCGCCGGAAATCCATCCGAGGAACTGTTCACGCAGTTCTTCCGTCAACAACTTCCACGCGGCCCGGCCCTCCGCTTCGGCCATTTGCCCGGCGCCGAAATTAATCAACACGGCGAATGGGGCGCGCGTTTCGCGCAGGAACTGCAAAAACGGACTTCCCTCTTTCAGGAGTTGCGGCAACTCGTTGATGTATACCACCGGCACGACCAGCTTCGACGCGAAGATCGGCACATCGCGTGCGCCCTTATACATCTGAATGAAATCTTCCACGGGTTCCGCGTTGAAAGGATAGAGCGGGCGCTCGGCAGGCGGCTGACCGTACAGCGGCCAGAACGCCGGCGCGATATTCCAGGGCATCAAAAAATCGCGCCCGGCGAGGGAGGGCCGTCGCCAGCGGGCGGGTACATCGCCGGAAGCATCCGCCTCAAGGAGCGGCGCGAGCGAGGTCTTCGCGTCGGTCCATTCGCGCAGGTGTCTGAGCGCCGCAAAATCGGGTTTGCGGCGGCCTTCCGGAACAAGGCTGAGATCGTTCGTCAGGAGCACGCAATCAACGTGACGGCGCGCTTCCGCGCCCCGTTCGATATCAATCGAGATGCGGGCCGCGCCTTTCTCAAGCGAGGTCACCGGCGCGCTATTCCACGTGAACGCCCAGCCCCAGTACATGGCCACCTCATCATGCCGATCGAGGTGATCACGCGCGCCGAATTCCTGCCGGAAAACCTCGCGGCCATCCTGCGTGACGCGCACCGTAAAATATTCGGTACGACGCGTCCAGTCCGCGTAACGCACCCAGAGGCGGTATGGGCCGGGGCGCGGAACCTCGATCTCCTGATGAAGTGAGGCGCGTGTTTCGTCGGCGCTGGCCGCCGCCGAATTCCATTCGCTCTCGCCTCCCTGTGACCACTCGGCGGATGTTCCGGGACCATTGATGCCCCAACCCGGAGCCGTCGCGCGGTCAAGATTCACGTGGGATGGGTAGAGGCGCGGCTCGTGACGCGCGTCCGTCGTGAAGCCGCGCATATTCTCGGCCTCATACCAGAGGTATTCGGCGCGCGCTGCGGGTGGCGCAGCGGTAGCGCCGTTCTCCTGCAGCGGCGGCGCGTGGGGACCGGGGAGCGACTGACCATTGCTCGGGGTAGCGAAGAAGAGGAGGATGCCGCAGAGTTGGAGCAGCGCGAGCGCGCGGCGCGTTCGAGACGCACGACGGCCCGGCATTTGTGATTTATTCATCAACACGCGCGCTGGCTAAAGCTGGAATGTTCGTCATCCGCGCCACGGGACCGAAGGCTCAGCCGAGCGCTTCCAAACACTCGGCGAGCGTTCGCTGCCGGCATGTGAACATCGGCGTGTCGCGCAGCGTAAAGCTGCTCGCCTTGGTTTCGCGCAGTTCCTGCACGAGGTCGAGGAAATCCGCCGGCTCATCCGTCTCGAAGGCGACGACAAACTCCTGATCATCGAGGCCGAAAGAGTATGTCGTGTGAAGCTTGACCGAGCGATACTTGGTGCCGATCCGGATGTGATCGTCCATCATCTCCTGCCGTTCCTCGACGGGACGCATGTACCAATCGCGCGTTTTGACGAACGGGTAGACGAATAGGTACTTCGACTTTCCGGGAATGATGTGAAGGCGGTCTTCGACGTGTTCCGGATTGTCCTTGACAATGTACATCGAGCGCTTCGTCATCGACAGACACGACTGGGTTGCTTCCAGATACCGGCCGAGCCCGGTACGATTTATGTGGGCCGTCATATCCTGTATCGGATCGAGGGCATAACCGATGCGCCACATCATAAAATCGGCGTTGGTGCGGAGCCCCACAATCGAGTAGCTATGAATCAGGAGATCGCGGCGAAACGATTCGACCGCTTCGAGGAATTCGCGTTTGCCCGCTTCCCTTTCCTGTTCGTCGAGCATGCGCCATTCAGGACGCACACGATAGAAGGTGAAAGTGACGAACTGGCGTGGGAGAGTGGTTTTCTGTTGTTCTGTTCGTTCGCCCTTATCAGCCAGTCTTAATGAGACGCGACCGGCGCCCGCTTGCGATTTATCAGTACTCATCGTGCCTTTATCCTTAAAAAAGTGTTCTGTGTTAATTCGGAGGCCGCGCCCGCTCCCTCGATAAATCGAGTACAATACGCGCTGGCGGCAGTAGGTAGGCTTATTTTGCGGCGATCCGCGTAAGATTGCAAACCCGCAATCGCTCTCTGCGCCGGGCCGGCCATTCTTAGCTGATAAACTTTCCGATAAACAGAAACGCGAGATTGCCGGGTGGGGCGCCTCACTCAAGCCGTAAAGCGAGCCAGGGTTTTGATTACTCGTCTGCCCTCGAAGTCGAAAGACGAATCCGGAGCGGGCCGGGGCGGCTCAATCGACTTCAGGCAGGTCTGTTTGACACTCATGAAACCCCGATTTATAGTCTGTTCTCGCGAAAACAGGTATGCACCCGTAGCTCAGTTGGATAGAGCGTCTGACTTCGAATCAGAAGGCCGAAAGTTCGAGTCTTTCCGGGTGCACCATCAAATACAATGAGTTACGGGCGTTCCATGAGCGCCCGTTTTCCTTCGCACACACATTCACACACAAAATGTTCAAATATATTCGCGTTTAGCTGTTCCGTGTATGGCTAATTGCTGTTTCC
>JANOGZ010000711.1:0-2554 GCA_031406255.1 Pyrinomonadaceae bacterium
TGACCGGGGAAAATTTTTATTCAGAAACCATCTTTAGAGGGATCAGCTAAATGGAGGCAGAAGAAATGCGTTTGGAGTATGGACGGCGTGTCCAGCGCTGTTATGGCTGCTACGTGGCTTTCTATTTGAAGGATATGTGGCTGGGCGAAGACGCGACGTACTACTGCGAGAACTGTCGTGACGACTCGATGTTTCACTTCGACGATTTTTCACGCATGCTTGACCTCTCCGGCCTGCCGAGCATGCAGATCATCGACGATCATCAGTGAGCTTGGGGGCGGCGCTTCGCGGCGCACCCCTGGGGCGGGTCGACAGAAAAGATTGGTCGCACCGCTTCACGGCTAGGACAGCTCACGCGACGATCATCGTTCCCGTTCCCTCATCCGTGAACACTTCGGAGAGCAGGGCGTTGCGCAGAGAGCCTTTGATGATGTGGGCGCTGCGGACGCCGCGGCGTAAGAGTTCCGTGATGTTCTGAAGCTTCGGGATCATCCCGCCGGTCGCCACGCCGTCGCTCAAGAGCGCGGCGACTTGATCCGCCGTGAGACGCGATAGTTTCGTCGCCGATTCTCCCGGACGCAGGTAAATCCCGTCCACATCGCTCAGCATGATCAACTTCTCCGCCCCCAGGCGCACGGCGATCTCAGCGGCAATCGTATCGGCATTGATATTAAAAACGCGGCCTTCCGCGTCCGCGCCGAGCGAGGAGATGACCGGCAGGTAATCATGCTCGAGCAGCACGCGTAGCAGACGGTCGTTAATTTCGACGACATCGCCGACGTGCCCGTAATCCACCTGTTCGCGCGCGCCCGTTTCCTGATTCAAAATTTCCCCGGGCGGTCGCCGCACGGCCTGCACGATATTGCCATCAACGCCCGATAAGCCGACGGCTTCGATGCCCCTCTGACGCAGCGCCGCGAGAATATCCGTATTGATCTTGCCGGCGAAGATCATCTTCGCCATATCGAGCGTCGCATCGTCCGTGACGCGCCGCCCGTTGATGATCGTCTGCGCGACGCCCATCTGCGCCGCCAGGTCGCTCAACTGCTTCCCTCCCCCGTGCACCACGCAAATATGGATGCCGACCTGATGCATCAGCGCCAGTTCCTCCACGAGCGATAAGAGATTCTCGTGATCCTCCGTCACCTTGCCCGAGAACTTGACGACGAAAGTTTTACCCTTGAAGCGCTGAATGTATGGCAGCGCCTCACGCAAAAGGTCCATACGCGGCTGGCTCACTCTTTTTCACCTCCCAGCAACTGCGCCATGATCGCTTTCTGCACGTGGAGACGGTGCTCGGCTTCATCGATGACGACCGAAGCGTCGGATTCGATCACGCCGTCGGTGACGATCACGTTGCGGCGCACGGGAAGGCAATGCATGAAGATCGCTTTGTCGGTCTGCGCCATCTTCCGTTCATCAACAATCCACTCTCCGCGCAGGCCGGCGCGCGCCTCCACATCATCCTCCGGCGAGCCGTAAAAATGACGACTGCCCCAGCTCTTTGCGTAAACGACCTGCGCGCCCGCGAAGGCTTCGTTCACATCGTCCGTGACGCTGACGGTTGCGCCCGCGTCATGCGCTCGAATATTTATGTCTCTCAACAGTTCGTCATCAAGCTCGTAACCCGGCGGGTGTGCGATGACGAGGTCGTGACCCATCTGCGCGGCCGCGAGCGCAAAGCTGTTCGGCACCGCCATCGGCAGCGGCTTCGGATGCCAGGCCCAGGTGAGCAACACGCGCCTGCGTCCCTCGCCGAGCTTTTCGCGCACGGTCAGCATATCGGCCAGCGCCTGGCATGGATGATGCATCGCCGATTCGAGATTGATCACGGGAACCTCCGCGTAGCGCGCGAAGGCTTTAAGAACCGGATCACCCCGCTCCTCTCGCCAGTCTTTCAGCTCGGCGAAGGTCCGCACCCCGATGGCCGCACAATATCTGCCGAGCACGCGCACGAATTCCGCGACGTGCTCGGTCTTCGCGCCGTCCATGATCGTGCCCGGGCGGTGCTCGAGCGTCCAGCTCGTGCCGCCCGGTTCGAGCACCACCGCGTTACCGCCGAGTTCATAAATACCCACCTGCATCGAGGCGCGCGTCCGCAGGCTCGGATTAAAAAAGACGAGCGCGACGGATTTGCCCGCGAGCGGCCTGGAGCTAACCTCGCCGCGCTTGAAGCGGAGCGCCGATTCGAGCAGGCGCTCAAGCTCGGCGCGCGTCCAATCGGCGGTTGTCAGGAAATCTTTCGGCATGATCTTTAACTGGCAGCGGCAACGACGATGGTGGCGAGCGACAGGCTCCGCCCGCTCACATTTTACCGAGCGCTTCTTCAAGCGCCCCGACGAACAAATCCGCTTCCTCAAGCTTCAGACAGAGCGGCGGAAGCAGCCTGAGCACACGCGCATCGATCGCTGTGCCGGTGATGATGCGCCGCTCGAGTAGCGCCTTTTGCGTAGCGGAAGCGACTTCATTATTAAACTCGACGCCGAGCAGGAGACCGCGACCGCGGATGCGCGCCACCTGCGGCAGGCGGGCGGCGGCGATCCGCGCGCGCAGA
>JANOGZ010000719.1:0-1938 GCA_031406255.1 Pyrinomonadaceae bacterium
CCGCCGACGACCCAGGCTTTTTTCGCCACCACCTCACCGTCTTTCGTCAGGCACGCAGGATCAAGAAAGACATTATAGGGCGAGCCCCAGCGGCGCGCGTCGCCGGAATCCTGGCGGTAGCCGTAATGTGTGGTTTTATCGCGCGCTTCACGCCCCTCGGATTCGATGACGACCGTGTAGGGCGCACCCAGCTCGCCGAAGAACGTGCGCGTATCACTGCCCGGAGCGTATTCGCTGACGGCGACGACGTCAAAACCATGCGCTTTATACTTGTCGTGAAGCTTGGCCACGACCGGCGCCTCGTAACGCCAGTTGCCGCACCACGGCGCGAAATAGACGACCATTACCAGTTTTTTGCCCTGCGCCCACTGTCGCAGGTTGACGGGCGCGCCATCCTTCAGGCTCTTGAAGGTCCAGTCTTTATAGTTGATCGTCTTTTCCTCTAGCGGCGCATATTCATGACCCTGCTGCGCGCGGGTAGCGCTGCCGGCCGTGAATACAAATACAAACGTGAAGATGAGAGTAGCGAGAGCGAGACTCTTAGACATCACTTCATGATCTCCTGTGTGTGGCCGGGAGAGGCGCTTGTCCGGCCGTCGTGCCGGGCCGCTGGAAATTTCATATGAGCTACTTTCGCCCGGAGAGCCCGGGCGCAAGGCTCGAATCTAAATCCTCACTCACCGCGCGCGGCGGTCGTCGTCGCACCGGCTTCATCTAGCAGGGGCTTGATGATGCTTCGAAACCGGCGCGGTCGCGCGCGCCGAGAATTTTCTGGCGAATGCGTCCCTCGCGGTCAATGATAAAGGTCGTCGGCAGACTGGGGATGCCGCCGAATTTTTCCTGCACGCTTTCGCCGCCGAGCAGCACCGTGTAGTCCTGTTTCAAGTCGTTCTGAAAATCTTTGATGCCGCCCGCCGTGTCGTCCCAGGCGGGGCCGACGATCGTCAGGCCGCGCGCCTCCAACTCGCGCTGCATCTCGTTGAGTTCGGGAATTTCCGAGCGGCACGGCATGCACCAGGTGGCCCAGAAGTTCAACACAACGACGCGCCCGCGCAGATCGCTCAGACGATACGGTTTGCCGTCCAGCGTTTGAAACTCGACATCCGGCGCAGGTTGAAAAGCGCTCGCCACGTTAGAGGTTGCCGCCGCCGGCGCGGGCGCTGACGCGGGCTGCTCGACCTTGATCCAGGCTTCCATGTTCGGGAGCATCGCAGCGAGGCTCGAGCTCGCCATCCGCGTCGCGTAGCCGCTCGCCACGAGCGCGCCGATGACGATCAGCACTACTCCCGAGACGACCTCGACTTTGTGCAGGTGCTGGCGGAAGTGGCTGTAAAAGTTCAGGAACTGGTTGATGCCGAGGCCCGTGATGAGAAACGGCACGGCCAGGCCGGCCGAATAGAAGGCTGAGAGCAGGAGGCCACTCTTCCACCCGCCGCTGGTCGCCGCCAGACCCAGAATCATTCCCAGAATCGGGCCGATGCAGGGCGTCCAGCCGGCGGCGAAGGCCATCCCCAGTGTTAATGAACTGAGCGGCCCGCGCGGCTTCTGCTCGGAGAATAAGCGCGTGTCGCGATACAGCGCGCCGATCTTCAACAGGCCGATCAACTGGAGCCCGAAGGCGATGATCACCAGTCCGCCGATAATTCGCACCCACGGGTTCGAGGTGATCGACGCGCCGATCCATCCGGCCGCCGCGCCGAGCGTCAGGAAGATCAAGGACAGTCCGGCGTTGAAGGCGAGCGTGTTGATGATGACGGCGCGGCGCGCGGTGGCCCGCGAGCCTCCTTCACCCTTCAAATGATCGATGCTGATTCCAGAAATTAGCGAGATGTACATTCACCCAGGGGGTATCATGTGGCAGCAGGTCTATGATCCGTTAAACAATTCGTTTCTATCCGCCGCGTTCGCCGCATTGCCGGTGATCGTCATGCTCGGTGG
>JANOGZ010000749.1:0-6251 GCA_031406255.1 Pyrinomonadaceae bacterium
CGACAAGCCGGGCGGCACGCTCGTCGCGCGTCACGGGCGCGGCACGTACGTCTACACGTCCTACGCGTGGTTCAGGCAACTGCCCGCCGGAGTGCCCGGCGCGTACCGCCTCTTCGTCAACCTGATTTCAGCGGGAAAGCAATAGAAACGGGAGTCGACACAGTAAGAAAAGGGGAAGAGGAAGCGGTAAGGGGCAGGCATCACAGAGTGCCCCCTCCACATTTTCCTCTTCCCTGTACTTTGCTGACGATTTTACCCGTGTCTCGGCGGTGGTGGCTACTTCCTGGCCCTCCACTCGGCCACCAGTTTTTCCATGTTGGCGACGGTCAGCGCGTTGACTTTGGCTTCCTTGCCGAGTTGAATCGCCTTCTCGCCGGCGGCGACGGCCTCGGCGGTCTTGCCCTGTTCGGCGAGCACGCGCGCCTTCAGCCCGACGTTGCCGAACGTCTCCTTGATCTTGATGGACTGGTCGAGCCACTGCATCGCCTCGTCGGTGCTGAGCTTGTTCTGGAAGGCGAAGTTCGCGGCCTGCGCGCGCGTCTGCCAGTCGTCGGGCTTGGCCGAGGCGATGGCGGCGCGCGCTTTCCCGATGGCGAGCGCGTTCACGTCCTTCACCTCGACGGTGAACGGGACCCTCACTTTCTCCCAGCGGATGTTGACCTGGGCGGAGCTGTCGGTCACGGGATCGAAGCTGTACATCAGCCACTCCTGATTGTCGGCCGCCATCTCCGGCTTCGCCTTGACGCGGAGCGCGTCCTTCTTCTCGTCGTAGGTGAAGCTGCCCCACTGGCCGTCATCCTTGTTGAAGATGATCGTCCACTCGTCCCGGCCGGGGATGGTGTGCAGGCTGTAACGGCCCGCGGTGAGCGGCTGCCCGTTAATCGTCACGTTGTCGCTCACTTCGAACACCGTCGCCTCGTTCGCGCCGCTGCGCCACACGCGGCCGTAAGGCACGATGGGAGCATCCTTCGCGCGTGCCCGCGCGTCGTCGAGCGTCGCCGTGCCCCCCGCGCTGCCCGCCGGCGCGTCGCCCCAGATTTTTCGCCCCTTCACGCCGGGGCGGCTATAGGTGATCGTGATGTCGGTGACGCCGACGGTCTGCATGACGCCCGACTTCTGGCTCGGGCGCGGCAGGCGCAGAGTGTTTTGCGCCGGCGCGTGCGGCGCGGCGACGAAAAGTAAGAGCAGGGGGACGATGGCTGTCAGAGTGTGCTTCTTCAGTGTCTTCATCTCGATTTCTCCTCGCGAGGTGGTGGCGGCAATTCGGGCCTGACGGAAAAGTTTTGCAATCCGCTTATTCATACACTCGTCTGATCAACGAGTTCCGGCGTTCGTCAAATTCGCGGCGCGGCAGATGGTAGCAAAATCGAACGATAAATTCTCAATTTAGAAAGAGAGTCAGAGCTACTGGCCTGCGGCGGCGACCGCCAAAAGCTGACGGTGCGAAGTGTGTTATCTCAACACAGAATCCCTGAATTCTCAACCTCGGCAGTCGGACGGGCGGACGAATATGACGGCCGTTTTTTCCGATTCACCGCCGGTGAGCCTGATCATACATAACCCAGAATCTCGTAAATCCTGGACCGAGGCGCAAGCGGAAACAGCTCGGATTCATGGCACCAGGGACACGCCTGGTTGATATCCTGGTTGTAGCGGCCCGCTTGCAGCAGACCGGGATGAGCCGTGATGCTTCGCCGTACGGCTTCTGCCGCTTCCGCAAAATCCAGGGGCTGGCTTTCTTTTCGATACTCTCGCCAGACTCCTCTCACCGTATCCACATCAGCTACTGTCGAAAGCAAACGAAAGTGCTCAACGTGTTTCGGCTCGACCGGCTCGCTTCTCGTCGCGGGGTAGATGACCGATAGCAGTTTCGCCAAAAGGTCTTCGGCTGAGACGAATCTGCACGAGACGTCGCCGATTTCGCCATCGGCCAACCGTCTAGTGAGCGATGCTGCGCCTGGAGTGAAAACATCTATCCGCGTGCCATACTCTTCATCGACGAGCTGGATCAGAATTTTTCCCCTCTCACGGAAAGGATGAAAATGGACAATCAAAAAGTCCCGGCTCAGAGAGGGATGGAGGCCGAATAAACCTTCGACGACAATATCAATATCATTGAGGTGTATCTTTTCTCTTCGCCGGCCGTTTTGCAGCAAGTGCCAGCCAGCAGCGATGCTACCCGTGACAACAACCGGCCCTTCAAGGTGTCGCGACAATTTTGACAGCGAGCCACGGCATCTCGTAATGTCTTCGCTCGCAAGAAATATCTCCTGGAGAAAGCCGGCACTCTGTACTGTAGTCGGATTCCGATGCATAGCCTTCGGCAACGGCAAAGCAAATTAGTCTGGTAGCTGCAAAGCAAATTAGTCTGGTCCCGACTTCCCAACGCGGGTACGTAATCGTACCGCCCCCCCCAGCTCCCCTGCCATCTGATCGTACCATCCCTTTATACTCATTCAAATGGTATATACTTGGTGTGGGCCTGTCATCAGGCGAACGAATGTTAAAGATTCTCGGGGAATGTGTTTGAAATGCTACGCACGCATGCCGTGTGAACTTCGCCGCACCCATGTGCAGACCAACCCGCGGCTATCCACCGGTGAGCGGTAAATGTGTCGCTTCACCGTCGAGAAGCAGGGCGCGGGTCAAGTGCGTATCAGCTTTGAAAGAAAGCAATGAGTACGCATCGGAAACAAAAAACATCCATCCTGCTGGTAGAGGATTTTGAGGATGCCCGCTTCGTGCTCAAGCAGCTACTCGAACTGCGCGGCTACCACGTAGTGGAAGCGATCGATGGTCAGCAGGCAGTAGAAGTTGCTCTACACGAGCGCCCCAGTCTGATTCTGATGGATTTAAGTCTGCCTGTACTGGATGGCCTTTCCGCCACGCGTCAAATACGGGAACATGCCGAGCTGCGCGATGTGCCGATCGTCGCTATTTCCACTTTCCACACCAAGCAGCATCGTGCCGATGTTCTCGCCGCAGGTTGCGATAAATACCTTAGCAAGCCGATTGATATTGACAAGCTGGAGACTCTCATTATTGATCTTTTACGTAGTAGGCCAAACAAACCGATGCAGTAATAGCTATTACGCGGCTCTCGCCTTCTCGAACCGTTTCGCGTCCCCGTATTAGCGGGCGCTCTTCCGGCGCCCGATCCACGCGTCGATGCGCGCTTCGAGCACGTCGAGCGGGAGCGCGCCCGCTCCGAGGACTTCATCGTGAAACTGTCGGATGTCGAATTTGGCGCCCAGTTCCCTCTTCGCGCGCTCGCGCAGCTCGATGATTTTCAGTTGCCCGATCTTATACGCCAGCGCCTGCCCGGGCCAGACGATGTAGCGGTCTGTCTCGCGCTGAATCTCGATCTCGTCAATCGCCGAGTGGTCGCGGAAGAATTGCACGACCTGATCGCGATTCCACTTCTTGTAGTGGAGTCCCGTATCGACGACGAGCCGAATGGCGCGCAGCATCTCGTCCTGTAAACGCCCGTAGTCGCTGTACGGGTCTCCGTAGAAGCCGACCTCCTTGCCCAGGCGCTCGGAGTAGAGCGCCCAGCCTTCGATGAAGACGGTATAACCGCCCTGCTGCCGGAAAGGCGGGAGCGTGGGCAGTTCCTGCTGGATCGAAATCTGCATGTGGTGGCCGGGCAGCCCTTCATGATAGGCGGTCGATTCCATCGAGATGGTCTTGAGCTGCTCGTGGTTGGCGGTGTTGACCATGATGCGGCCCGGGCGCGAGCCGTCCGGTGTGCCCTGGTTGTACTGCGCGCCGGAGGATTCGTTCTCGCGGAATTCTTCGACCTTCATGACGACCACGTCGGCCTTCGGCAGCCTTCCGAAGAGCTTCGGCAGTTCTTTCCGCATCGCGTCGGTGTGCTGGCGGTAGATTTCCAGGATGTGCTCGCGCGAGCGCGGGCGTAAGGTAGGGTTCTTCTCGAGCGCGGCGTTGAAGCTCTTCAAATCTTTGAAGCCGAGCTTACTGGCGATCACCAGCATCTGCTTTTCGAGTTCGGTCACTTGCAGGAGGCCGATCTGGTGAATCTGCTCGGGCGTCAAATCGGTCGTTGTCGAATTTTTGGCGGCGGCGGCGTAGCGTGCGGCCCCACCGGGTAGCGCCCACACGCCCGGCTCCGTGCGCCCCTTCGGCACATACTCCTCTTTGAGGAACCTGGCGAACCCGACGTAGGCCGGGAGCACCGCATCGCGGATGGCGGCGATCAGCTCGCGGCGGATTCGCTCCTGCTCGGCAGCGGCAACCTCCTTCGGGAAGCTGGCGAGCGGCTGCGCGAAGGGCGACTTCTCCGGCTCCTGGCGGGCGATGTTCTCGGTCTGCGTCGCCACCTTTTCCAACAGAAAGCGCGGCGGCATCAACCCGTCGGCCATCCCGCTCCGCATGTTCGCCGTCGTCTGATCGAACAGGCGCGGCAGCTGCTTCAGGCGCGCGATGTAATCCTCGTAGTCCTTGACCGACGTGAACGGAAGCAGCGAAACGAATTGCGGGGTGTCGATGTGAATGCCGCCCATCTGGTTGACAGGCATCTCCCAGTTTTTGAACGGCGCGTCCTCGAGCTGCTCCTTCAGCCCGCGCACGATCAGCGTCTTGTTCAGGGCTTCCTGCTGGGGAAAGCCCGTCGTGTCGATTGCCTCGAAGCGCGCGAGGAAATCTCGGGTCATCGCCAGGTTCTTCCGGATGGCCTCGAGGGAAGCGTCGCTGATTTTGTCGTTCCAGCGCTTGTCGCCGATGATCGACGCGAATTCCGGGTTCGTGCGGAGCGTGTACTCCCACTGCTCGTTCAGCAGCTCATGCAACTTTTGAACGCGCCGCTCGACCGACAGTGACTGCGCCGGGCCGGCTGCTTTCGATGACGCTGAAGCGCCGGCCTGCGCAAAGCAGATGACGGCGCACAACGTCGCTGCCGCTGCCGCCGCAAGGAGCTGATAAGAATATTTCATCGCGTGTAAACTCCGGTGGTGTTTTGTTTTCAAGATCGACCGCGCTGATCATCCCTCGCGGGCCGGACGGCGGGACGACGCGTCACGCGTCACCGGCGGCAGGCGGAGGGAAATGCGCCGGTGAATCCAGGCGCCGGGTCGACGACGCATTAAATATTATAAATGCCCGCTCCACTCAACCGATAATACCAAATCGTGCGCGTCATCATCTTTTTGGTGCGTTCGTCGACTCTTTTCATCCTCATACCCTCTACATTAAAGACGGTACTCGAGTTGCCTTGCGCTGGCGCTAGTGGTTATCAGCCGGCCGACCTCGCTTATTGTTAGCTATCCGTTTGCGCACCCCAAGGAGAGAGAAAAAAATGAGGTTAGTTTTAGTTGTCGCGTTGCTGCTCTGTTCCGGTGGTCTCAGCGTCGATGCCGCTCAGAGTGACCCTGCTCAGAAAAAACTCTATCACGTTCAGAAGATTTACGTGGGCGATATGGGCGACGATGATGAGGCGGAGCGTTTTCGGCATCTTTTGGAAGAACAGCTTTCCCGAAAGGGATTTACCATAGTCAATAGAGTTGAAGATGCCGATGCGATCCTGACCGGAGCCCTTTCAGTGCGAGTGTTTGATGACAAATCCGAGGCGCGAGTTTATGTCAGATTAGAGGCGCCTGGTGGAGAAAGGCTGTGGGCGAGAGATTTCGGCAACAGGCTCTTCAAAAATCCTTTCAATCGGAAAGAACCCACCAAGCTTCGCGCGGAAGATGTCGCCAACGGTTTGCGCAGTGACTGGAAGAAAGCTGCCCAATCCCGGCCCTGAGGGTGATCTGAGTCGTGAGCTTTAACCGTTCGCCGCCGCCCGGCAAAGAGTCCTTGCACCGGACGCCTCGACAGCATCTCTGACACGCAGAATCGTGAGTTGATGCTCGTCTTGCTGACAATTTATCAAGCTTGTGTGGCTTACGGAAGCGGACGTCGATGAGCCACACCGAAGCTTGATATCGATCCTGCCCTGGCGCGCCACCGCAATGGCGTCCTGCCCCTCTTCCCTCCCGGCTTATCGTACTCTGCCGTGCGACAACAGCAGCGGCTTCGTCCCGTACCCTCCCATTCACTGCGCGCGCCGGTCACGATACGGTGCTACAATGAGCCTGGCGACCCGCCCCACGACCCCACTACAAGTAAACTGTTAGTTTCGAATTTAGAGAACATCAAGAATGCCGCAAAAGATGAAGAGACGGACAGGAACTCTGCTGGCGTTACTCATGCTCACCAGCATTACGGCCGAGAGATCAGAATGTCAGGGCACT
>JANOGZ010000769.1:0-1339 GCA_031406255.1 Pyrinomonadaceae bacterium
CTTATGAGCAATGGGATCTGTCATGGGATGAGGCGATGCGAAATGAGTTACGGCGAGGCAGGCAGGTCATCTCATCCGGTGAGACGGTAGAAGGCGCGCAACGCTTTATCGACGGCGAGGGGCGGCACGGCCGGTTTCAAGATTAAAGGGCGAAGGCCAGGACGGTCGGCCGGAACGAAGGAGGGCGCCGGATATGATTCGTTTCAGTCTTTCAGATGATTCAGGTGCTTGGCCATGTGGAAGTCTATCGCACGGTATATAAGACAGTAGAATTTTGGCGGGCTATAACAGGAAGTCGTCGTATTTCTCTTTAATCGCCGGGTAGCACTCGCAGGTGAACTCTTCCAGCCGTTTCCGGTCAAGAATTGTAAAGTGGCCGCGCTGGTAATGAATCAATCCCATCTTCTGGAGCTTGTTGGCTATCTCACTGACGCTGGCGCAAAGTGAGAGGCGCGGGAACAATAACCCGCGCCTCTCACTTTTTGGTCTGCCGTGAATCTGGTTTATGGGGATTGAGATGCGGTGACATCAACGCCTCTTCTTCTCATCATCTTCGATCTTGCGCTTCAAATACTTTGCAGGTTTCTCAGCCGAGGAGCGCATGCCGCGGTTGGCCGAGCTCTTGTGTGAGGAGTCGGCGTAAGCGATCACGCCGGTCTTAAGATTGACAACCTGAATGGAGGCGGAAGTGGTTGAGCGGAAGTCGGCGAGGAGAAGTTTCCTGGCGAGCCCCGCGCTTCGCTTTTTGACGTGATTCTGCTATAAGTATCGCCATCTCCTATCCCTCGTTAACCCCCGTCTAAATCTAAATCCGTAGCTGAGGCAGCCCGACAATGGCTCGATACGGAAAGACTATCCTTGTCGTTGAAGACGACGCGGAAACCCGCCTGGTGTTGCGGCGGCATCTGGAGTCGTTCGGCTACTCGGTGGCGGAAGCCACGAACGGCCGGGAGGCGGTCGATGCCGCCCGCGGGGATTGCCCCGACCTGATCCTGATGGAGTTAGGGTTGCCGGTGATGGACGGGTTTGCCGCCGCGCGTGCGATCCGAGAAATTGAGGAACTGTGCAGGGTGCCGATCGTGGCCGTCACTGCTTACCACGCGCTCGGGGTTGCGGAGGCTGCCCGCGAAGCGGGGTGCAATGAATACCTGACGAAGCCGATCGACTTTGACGAACTGGAAACAGTGGTGCGCCAGCTCACCTGGGGAGTGTGAGTCGGGGCTTTGATACTTCTCGAATTTCCATCAAAGATTTATTAGAGAGTTATCAAAGGGCCTGGGTTTAAGACTAATATGCGAAAAGGTCAATGAAGTCGGATGCCATTCGCGGGGCGCATCTC
>JANOGZ010000788.1:0-3431 GCA_031406255.1 Pyrinomonadaceae bacterium
GACGAGACAGGCGCTTGTTACTTTTCACTTGCCACTCATTACTTATCACTTATCACAGTTATAGAAAGGAACAGCCGTATGTCAGCCGTAGCCGAACAGAAAAAGTTGATCCCGGGCGGAAGCTTCCTGATCGAAGAGCGCACGCCCGAAGAAGTATTCACCCCGGAAGACTTCACCGAAGAGCAGCGCATGATCGCCGAGACGACACGCCAGTTCGTTGACAATGAAGTGCGCCCGCGGATGCCCGAACTCGAGAAGCACGACTGGAAATTGTCGCGCGAGCTGCTGAAAAAAGCCGCCGATCTGGGATTGCTCGGCGCAAACATTCCGGAAGAGTACGGCGGTCTCGGGCTGGATCAGACGAGCGGCGTGCTGGTGGCGGAAAACATCGGCCGCGCGTCCGCCTTCGGCGTCACCCTCGGCGCACAGGTCGGCATCGGCACGCTTCCGATCGTCTATTTCGGGACCGAAGAAGCGAAGCAGAAGTACCTGCCAAAGATCGCCACCGGCGAGATCGTCACGGCCTACGCGCTGACCGAAGCCGGCTCGGGCTCGGACGCGCTGGCGGCGAAGGCGACCGCCCGCCTCAGCGAAGACGGCAAGCACTACATCCTGAACGGCGAGAAGATGTGGATCACCAACGCCGGCTTCGCCGATATCTTCGTCGTCTTCGCCAAGGTCGACGGTGATAAGTTCAGCGGGTTCATCATCGAAAACGGCGAAGGCGTCTCGACCGGCGGCGAAGAACACAAGATGGGCATCAAGGGATCGAGCACGCGCGCGCTGATCCTCTCTGATGTGAAGACCCCGGTCGCGAATCTTCTCGGTGAGGTCGGCAAGGGAGCCAAGATCGCATTCAACATCCTCAATATCGGCCGCTTCAAATTGGGTGCGTCGGTCAACGGCGGGATGAAGCTGGCGATTTACGAATCGGTGCGCTACGCCAACGAGCGCCACCAGTTCGGCAAGCCGATCTCATCCTTCGGCGCGATCAAAGCGAAGCTGGCGGAGATGGCGATTCGCACGTGGGTCGGCGAGGCGATGAACTACCGCGTCGTCGGTCTGATCGAGTCCGCGATCGGCGATACCAAAGACCCAGACGCGAAGCTGCGCGCGATCGAGGAATACGCCGCCGAGTGTTCGATCATCAAGGTCGCGCTCTCCGAATACTGCGACTATGTGGTCGACGAGATGGTGCAGATCTATGGCGGCTATGGTTACTCCGCCGATTATCCGGCGGAGCGCGCCTACCGCGATTCACGCATCAACCGCATCTTCGAGGGAACCAATGAGATCAACCGGATGCTCATCCCCGGCATGCTGATGAAGCGCGCGATGAGCGGCAAGTTGGCGCTTCTGCCGGCCGCGCAGGGGTTGATGGAGGAAGTGCTCTCGCCCTCGATACCGGGCTTCGATGACGACGAGGGACTACTGGCGAGCGAGCTGAAGCTGGCGCGCAACGCGAAGAAGGTCGCGCTGATGGTGCTCGGCACGGCGGCGCAGAAATACATGATGGCGCTGTCAGAGCAGCAGGAAATCCTGATGGGCGTCGCCGATATCATCATGGATGCGTTCGCGATGGAGTCGGCCATCCTGCGCGCGCAGAAGCTGGCCGCCGCGCAGGGCGAAGAAGCCGCGGCGCGGTACCTCGACATGACGCAGGTCTTCTGCAACGATGCCTGCCTGCGGATCGAGGCGCGTGCCAAAAACACCCTCGCGGCGATGTCCGAGGGCGATGAACTGCGGACGCTGCTGGCCGCGCTGCGCCGCTTCACCAAAAATACGCCGATGAACACGGTCGCCGCGCGCCAGCGCATCGCGGATGTGCTCATCAAGGCGAACCGCTACGTCTATTAGAAGTCACGAGTCGGGAGTCGGGAGTCGGAAGAAAAAGCGTTAATTACATCCGGCACCTGACTCCAGACTCACGACTCCAGACTCACGACTTTAGACTCCAGGCTTTCTTCATGCGCGTTATTCCCATCTCGGTGCCAACGCCTTTTTACGTCGGGCCGGTCAATGTCTATCTCATCGCCGAAGACCCCGTCACTCTGATCGACACGGGGCCGAAGACGAAAGAGGCCGTTGAGGCCCTGCGCGAAGGACTGCGGCGGGCGGGCTTCCGCGTCCCCGACATCCGCCGCATCCTGCTCACGCATGCTCACGAAGACCACTGCGGACTGGCGCGAACGCTGCGGGATGAGGCGAAGGACGCGGAAATACTGGTGCACGCCTGGGAGACGGGCCATCGCGCTTCGCGTCTTGGGAATGAAGGACAGCGCGAGCTGCTGGTGCGCGCGGGCATCCCCGCCGATGAGATCAAGGCGCTGCGGCGGATGTATGAGAGCGTGCGAAAGCTGGCCGATTCGCTCGAAGATCACGAACACAGCGAGCTGACCGATGAGATGGAGCTGGAGTTTGCTTCGGGTTCGCTGCGCGTGGTGCACACGCCGGGCCACACGCCCGGCTCGTGTTCATTCCTGCGCGAAGCCGACCGGACGGTTTTCGCCGGCGATTGCGTGCTGAAACGCATTACGCCGAATCCGGTTTTATCGCCCGATCCGGTCGATCCGTCGCGGCGCTTTCGCTCGCTCGCCGAATATCTGGTGAGCCTCGCGCGGCTGCGCGCGCTTTCGCCGACGCTCGTCCACGGCGGGCACGGCGAGCCGGTGACGGACTATGAAGAGCTTTTCAATCGTTACCTGCGCGCGATACAAGAGCGACAACAGGAGGTCATCCGTCTCGTCCCGAAGGAGGGCGCGACCGCCTGGGATGTGGCGCGCGAGCTTTTTCCCGGCTCCGGCGACATTCATATGTTCCTCGCCGTCTCGGAAGCGGTCGCCCACCTTGATCTCGCCCACGCGGAGAACAAGCTCGCCGTCGAGCTGAGCGACGGACGCGAGGTCTATCGCAAGATGACGGGTAACGCGACGTGACAGAGTTTATCAGCTTGTCAGGCTATATTCTTCGGATCGGTCATGTTCCTTCCAACCTCTCTCGATAACGCAACCATACTTCTTTAGCGTCCGTTTTTACTTTACTGGCCCAGGCGCGTTCTTTGGCGGTTCGACACTTGACACGATATTGCCACCTTATATTGTACTGTACCATCCAGATTTCCCTATCTTTGAGATACTGCGTCAGGCCAAGTTCCGGGGCAGGTGAGTATAGGTAAATGATCTCCTTTCTTCGACATTTGTCAGGACATTTAAGCCCCCTGATTTCTCGCCATTTATTGTTTTTCTCCCTCATAACGCGGTTGTATGCCAGTCGTTTGGCGACGGCGTATGATCTGTGGTCTGCTACCGCAGTAGCATAACCGTCACACTTATTTTCGTCGCAACGGAGGCTGGTATCAGCCACTTGGCCGACAACATCGTTCTCCTTCGTTACCTCGAAATTCGGGGCCGGCTCGAGCGAGCGGTCGGCGT